>CAIRSV010000061.1 GCA_903881265.1 uncultured Bacteroidota bacterium | reverse complement strand
TGCATATGCTGCAAATAGCAATCCAAAGAAGGAGCTTGTGGGGATGAATTTTCTGACGTTGAGCGCTGACTGTATTCATTTGAATGTTTCTTGCAAGGATTGATTTAAACCTACTAATCCTAAAGAGCGGCAAATTTAAACATCAAAACCTTAGATTCATAGAAAAAGAGACTAGAATTTTGTGTCCATCGCTTTTTTCTTTTTTCATCACAGCTTCTGCGCTCCGTTTTAACTCCATATCTTTCTTCAGCAACTCAGCTCATGATAGATTTGCAAACATGTTAGGCTCAACTGACAAAGCGCACAAACTTGGACAAATTGCCTATGGAAAATTGCGTTACGAAATGACCATCAGTCCGTTGTTTTTATCATCCCAAAATTTCGGACTTGATTTTTTCGTGAGACTGTCTGATTTCACTTTCTACTCCTATTACTATAACTTCGCCGACTTCTAAAAAACACATATGACCGAATTTGCATCAACCATCAGCAGCCGCCTAAATATCTCCATCAAGCAAGTAAACAGCGTACTGCAGCTGCTTTCGGAAGGCTCAACAATTCCGTTTATCGCCCGTTACCGTAAAGATATGACCGGAGATCTCGATGAGGTGCAAATACAACAGATACAAGATGAAGCCAAGTTCCAAAAGGAATTCAGTGAACGAAAAACGCTCATCATAAAAACAATTACAGACGCTGGTAAAATGACCGATGCGCTGCAAACTTCAATTGACGGCGCTACCACGCTTTCGCAATTAGAAGATATTTATCTCCCCTACAAACCAAAACGCAAAACGAGAGCCACCATTGCAAAAGAAAAAGGATTAGAACCCTTGGCAACGCTGTTGATGGAACAACAATGCAATGCAGTCGACACCGAAGCTGCTAAGTTTATGACTGATGAGGTGAAGTCGATCGAAGAAGCCCTTGCCGGTGCGCGTGATATTATCGCCGAAGAAATCAATGAAAATGCGATTGTTCGTACAAAAATAAGAACCTTATACCAGCAAGAAGCGCTCATTCAAAGTAAAGTGACACCCGGTAAAGAAGAAGAAGCCGCGAAATACAAAGATTATTTTGAGTTTGATGAGCCTATTGCAAAAATACCTTCACATCGCACACTTGCCATCCTCAGAGGTTTTCTGGAAGGATTTCTGCGTATGGTAATCGAACCTCAGGAAGAAAATGCAGTGGCTGTGCTTGAGAAGGAATTAATTATATCTCATAATGAAGCTGCGTTGCAAGTGAAACGAGCAATCAAGGATTCATACAAACGGTTGTTACAACCCAGTATGGAAAGCGAATTCAGAATGGCATTAAAGCAGAAAGCAGACGAAGAAGCCATTGAAGTATTTTCTGAAAATCTGCGTCAGCTATTACTGACTTCTCCACTTGGAAGCAAACGTATTTTAGCCATTGACCCCGGTTACCGTTCTGGTTGCAAAGTGGTCTGCCTCGATGAAAATGGTAATTTAGTGAAGACCGATCTGATTTATATTCACGAAAAAAATTACAAATTACAAGAGGCAGAGCATGTCATTCGCACCCTCGTGCAGACGTATCAAATCCAGTCGTTTGCTATCGGTGATGGCACAGCCGGTAGAGAAACCCAACAATTTATTGCCTCGCTAAAAATGAATATTCCCATTTTTTTGGTGAATGAAGATGGCGCTTCCGTGTATTCTGCATCTGCGAATGGCCGTGAGGAATTTCCTGACCATGATATTACGGTGCGAGGTTCGGTCAGTATTGGTCGGCGCTTAATGGACCCCTTAGCCGAACTAGTTAAAATAGACCCTAAGAGTATTGGTGTCGGGCAATATCAACATGATGTGTCCCAATTCAGATTGAAAGAGCGACTCGATCAGACTGTAGTGAGTTGCGTGAATTTGGTGGGTGTCAATCTGAATACTGCCAGTAAACATCTGCTGAGTTACGTGAGTGGTATCGGTCCTTCTCTGGCTGAAAATATAGTTGCGTACCGCGCAGAAAACGGTCATTTTACCGACAGGAAACAATTACTAAAAGTGCCACGACTCGGACAAAAAGTATTTGAGCAATGTGCCGGGTTTTTGAAAGTGCCGCAGAGCGAAAACCCCTTAGACAATAGCACCGTGCATCCCGAAGCGTATCCGGTGGTTGAAAAGATGGCCAATGATTTAGCCATTGAGCTCAAGAGCTTGGTAAAAAATGAAAGCGTGATCAATCTCATCAGACCTGAAGCTTATGTAACCGAGACCTTAGGTATTTTGACTATAAAAGATATTTTGAAAGAATTGAAAAAACCGGGTCTTGACCCACGACCCGAAGTGCAGACATTTGAGTTTGCCGATATTTTCAAAATCGAAGATGTCAAGCCTGAGATGATAGTGCCCGGGCAAGTAACCAATATCACTCGTTTCGGAGCCTTTGTTGATATTGGTGTGAAACAAGATGGTATGGTGCACGTTTCTGAAATTGCCAACCGATTTATTGCAGACCCAAAAGAAGTATTGAAGCTCAATGATAAAGTGATGGTGAAAGTACTTGAGGTGGATATCGCACGTCAACGAATTAATTTATCAATCAAACAAGCGTTGCCTGTTGCAGCCTCGAAAGCGTCACCACATCAGCCTAAACCGAAAGCGGCCATCCCGCAAAAAAAAGAAGTAAGTTTCTCTGATTCCTTATCGTCGTTGAAAGATCGATTTAAGAAATAAGACGGCGCATTTTTACATAGTATCGCTGGGTAATATCAATTAATCTGCTCGATAAAATAACGAGTTGATGCAAGCACTTAGTTTGAAATCAATGCCAACATTTGCTCATGTATTTTGCCGTTGGTGGCCAATGTCTGTTTATCGTACACATTATAAGGGTCGCCATTAAAATTACTAATTCGCCCACCAGCTTCTTCCACAATTAAATAGCCTGCAGCCACATCCCAAGGATTTAAATTGTATTCCCAAAAGCCATCAAAGCGTCCGGCAGCTACCCAACATAAATCGATCGCGGCACTTCCTAATCGGCGCACCGGTAGACCCAGTCGCACGAAACGCTCAAACACCGGTATCGGGTCGGTATCGATCGCAGCCCAACGATAAGGAAAGCCAGTAACAAGACAAGCAATTTCCATTTGTGCATTGGCAGAAACTTTCAGTGGTTTATTATTCAGAAAGGCGCCTTTGCCTCGCTCTGCAAAAAACAATTCATTCATAAATGGATTAAACACCGTACCCATCAACATTTGTCCATCGCATTCTAAACCGATACTGATACAACAAATCGGAATGCCGTGGGCAAAATTAACGGTACCATCTATCGGGTCGATGATCCATTTATAATTCGATGATGTGCTTAATTCGCCAACTTCTTCACTTAAAATAAAGTGCTCGGGAAACTCCGATTTGATGACATCGATGATAGCATCTTCTGATTTCTTATCAACCTCGGTCACCAAGTTATTGAGTGTATCCTTGCTCTGAATTTCAAAGGTTCCTTCAAAATAATGCCTGAGTATTTCAGCGCCGGCGTGGATCGCACGAAGCATGGTGTTTTTTAGTAAATCGTTCATAATTATCAGAAATATTCGGTTATTTTTGAAGCCACACAAATATACCTTCTTTTTTATCTTCCATGCAATTAAGCATTATCATCGTCAACTATAATGTCAAATACTTCCTCGAGCATTGCTTGCTTTCGGTGGTGAAAGCATGTCAACCAATCGAAGCCGAAATATTTGTGGTTGATAATATGTCTACCGATGGAAGCGCTGAGATGGTCAGTGCCAAATTTCCGCAGGTGAAACTAATCGCCAATAAGGATAATATCGGTTTTGCAAAAGCCAATAATCAGGCTGTAGATAAAGCAAAAGGGAAGTATATTCTGTATCTAAATCCCGATACCATCGTACCTGAAGATTGCTTTACAACATGCATCAACTATATGGACGCCCACGAAAATGCAGGTGCGTTAGGATGTCGACTCATCGATGGGAAAGGGCAATTTTTACCCGAATCGAAACGTGGCTTCCCCTCAGCAACAGTCGCATTTTTCAAGATCATTGGACTTTCTTCCTTGTTTAAACGATCTACTCATTTCAATCGTTATCATTTGGGGTATTTATCTGAGTTTGCGATTAATGAAGTGGATGTGTTAGTAGGTTGTTTTATGTTTTGCCGTAAGTCAGTCATCGACAAGGTTGGAAGTTTTGATACTGATTATTTTATGTATGGCGAAGATATCGATCTAAGTTACAAGATCAACAAAGCTGGTTTTAAGAATATCTATTTCCCTGACACGACTGTCATTCATTATAAAGGCGAAAGCACCAAGAAGGGCAGTCTGAATTATGTCAAAATGTTTTATCAAGCAATGATCATCTTTGCGCGTAAACATTTCCATCATTCGCAGAAAGGTTTCTTTGTCTTGCTTATCAAATTGGCGATTTATTTGCGGGCGATCTTGGCTTTTGTCACACGCATCATTTCGATTGTAAAACTTCCCTTGATCGATGCCGCTCTCTTATTGTGTTCGATGACCACGATGAAAGGTCTTTGGATAAAGAATATCAAGACAGATACCCATTATTCGTCATCATTGCTAGCTGGATTTTTCATGGCTTATATTCTTATCTGGATTACATCGGTGTATGTCAACGGCGGCTACGACAAACCCTATAAAGCGAGTCGCGTCATGCGGGGCATGCTGATAGGTGGCATCATCACATTAGCACTGTATGGATTACTAAGTGAACAAATGCGTTTCTCACGAGGCATCACAGTCTTAGGGGCCCTATTCGGCACTATGCTAATTCTTTTATCACGACGAATTTTACAATACCTCCATGTTAGCAGTGTGGAAAGTGATGATACGCAAAAGCAGGTCATCATAGTTGGCACATCAAATGAAGAGCACGAAATACGAACCTTGCTCAGTCAAGCCTTCATTGAAAAAAATATTATCGGCACAGTCAGTCCATTCGAAGAAAAGGAAAGTTCTCAGTTGGGTGTCTTTTCTCAACTCAAACCATTAAGTAAATTATACAAAGCCACAGAAATTATTTATGCGCAGCATCATCTTGAGTTTAAACAAATTATAGATAGCATGCAAGGTTGTGGCAATAAACTTGAATACAAGATTCATTGCATGGGCACCGATAGTATGATCGGCAGTAATAGTAAAAACACCGCGGGTGATTTGTATACCACTGAATTGGTGTATGCGATCACTAGTTCAATTTCAAAACGCAACAAGCGCATGGTCGATATTGTTTTCTCATTCTTGCTGTTGTTTTTCTCACCACTTTGTTTGTGGTTTGTCAAAAACAAGCAGACCTATTTTCTGAATAACTTTCTTGTACTCGAAGGCGATAAGACTTTTGTAGGGTATGATGATCCGCAATTTCCGGCATTAAAACCTCATTTACTGAATGTCTATCCTGTGATTGAAGACTTTGACATTCCATCCGATAATAGAGAGCATCTCGATTGGTTGTATGCGAAGAAATATAATGCGTGGGACGATGTACGTATTATTTGGGCTTCATGGCGATCGATGTAAGCGTTGTCTTTCAATATCAACGATCGCATAGGCTATTAGACCATGCTATTGGCAAGTAAATATTCTGCAATCTGAATCGCGTTCGTGGCTGCGCCTTTGCGTAAATTATCCGAAACGATCCAACAATTTAAGGTCTTAGCTTGTGTTTCATCACGACGTATCCTACCGACAAAGACATCATCCTTATCATGTGCATCCAAGGGCATAGGGTATTTGAGATGCTGAATATCATCGACGACTGTTACGCCATCAAAATCTGCTAATATCGTCCTCACCTCATCGAGATCAAACTCTTCTTGAAATTCAATATTGACGCTTTCACTATGTCCGCCCATCACTGGCAAACGCACACAAGTGGCTGTCACCATTATTGAATCGTCCTGCATAATTTTTTTGGTTTCATTCACCATCTTCATCTCTTCCTTCGTGTATCCGTTATCGGTAAACACATCAATCTGTGGAATGATATTGAGATCTATCGTATATGGATATACTTTTTCACCCTCAATTTTATTTCGCTCGTTTTGTAATTGAGTCACTGCTTTCACACCCGTGCCAGTCACCGATTGATAGGTTGAAACAACAACTCGTTTTATTTTATACCTATCGTGCAAGGGTTTCAATACCATCACCAGTTGTATGGTCGAGCAGTTGGGATTGGCAATGATTTTATCTACAGCGGTCAATGTCTGTCCATTCACTTCAGGCACAATTAATTTATGGGCTGGATTCATTCGCCAAGCAGAAGAATTATCGATCACTGTAATACCCGCTTCGGCAAATAAGGGCGCCAAGGCTAGTGACGTATTTCCACCCGCAGAAAAAATAGCAATCGCTGGTTTCATTGCAATGGCATCTTGATAGGACACTACGGTATATTTTTTGCCTGCAAACATCAGTTCCTTGCCAATGGATGTTGCAGAGGCGACCGGTATTAATTCAGTCACCGGAAAATTTCGTTCCTCCAATACTTGTAACATTTTGCTGCCTACCAATCCGGTAGCGCCTATTACTGCAATTCTCATTCGTACTGATTGTGTTTACGCGTTAGCGGATAACGCTGTATATGATGTAGCAAATCTAATTAATCAAATTCATAATCTCAGGATCATCATCTAGATTGTTCATTTGTGCAACAATCCAGTTGTGTCGTCGCACAACTCGTGACGAAGGATTGGTAATACTATACCTCACCGGACTAGGTAAAATAGCAGCTATCCAAGCAGCTTCACTCTTTGTCAGTTTCTTAGCGTCTTTGTGAAAATAATGTTGGGCAGCAGCCTGAATACCGAATATGCCTTTTCCCATTTCGGCCACATTCAGGTAGGTTTCTAATATTCGTTGCTTACGCCAGATTAATTCAATCATAAAGGTGTGATACACTTCCAATCCTTTTCTAAACCAGTCTCTCCCATTCCATAGAAATACGTTCTTAGCGGTTTGTTGCGAAATGGTACTCGCACCTCTAACTTTTTTATGTTTAGGATTCGCGTTATACTTCATCGCCTTTTTGATGGCACTCCAATCAAACCCATTATGCTCGGGAAACAATTGGTCTTCGCTGCACATAACGGCGAGTTTACAATTTCGTCCCATATCATCGTAGCTGATGTAATCACGTGTAAGGCCATTGCCATGCAGCAAGGAACTCAACATCACTGTGGTAACAGGTGTGTCGATCCATTTTGTGAGAATGATAAACGCGAGATTCGCGAAGAATAAAAGAAGGATTATTTTTTTTACCTTATTAAAAAGAAACATCAAGCGGGAAGATTTAGCCACGAAAAAAGAAATTAAGTATTGCAAACAAATGTAGCGTATTCAAATTGAAGAATACATGCAACAGACCAATCATAATTTTGTTGAGGACATGCGTTTTCGCTTATTCAATAGAATCTTAGAATCTGTAACCCATACCAATATGCAATTGCGCTAAAAAGCTCAGCTTGCTATTGGCGTTATCTGTGTTGGCTTTTTCGTCATAATAATTGATACCCAAGCCGCCATCAATACCGATAAAGAATTGGCGGGTGATGGTTACGTTCAATGTTTGATTCAACAGGAAGCCAAAATGTGATGCCTTTTCAACAACATCTATTCGTACAGAACTACTTCCTACATAATTGTAAGTCTGATATTTGTTTTCACCAATCCCCAACATAATAGCAGGCGCAATCGCATATTTCACAGCACCTGTATTTTTAGTTGGATACAATTTAGCTTCTATGCCAATATTATAATAATTATTGTTCATGGCTATCATCACAGGTATTTTCAAGCCGACATAATTATTGACCAATCGCTCGTAGGAAAATCCAACCCCTACAAAATCCCTTGTAATTAAATGAACAGGATTGAAGGCCAGAATATTCTTACCGAAATCCTTTTTCATAGCGTTCAATGAACTTTCAGATTGCGCAACAGACGTTAGCGCTGACGAGCAAATAAATAAAGCAATGAGTATTTTTTTCATATTAGTATTTTTTTTCAAAAGTAAGTCATTAACCACCTCAATGCGTCACTCAAGCCTATTTTTTTAGGGCATCTAATGCCCCTTTTAAACTCATTTTACAAGACGATATCAACACAGTTT
>CAIRSV010000060.1 GCA_903881265.1 uncultured Bacteroidota bacterium | reverse complement strand
TCTATTGCGCATAGTTACCATCACCTGCATACAATTGACCTACCACAAATTCAGTACGGGCGCGTTGCAATGAGGGCATTTTAAATTCCAATGCGTTTGTCAATGCGACAATGGCGTCGGTATTATTATTCTGTGCAATCTCAAGAGTCCCCTTCGTTAGATACAAGGCGGCCTTGTTGCGCTTAGGAAATATTTTATCCTTTTCCAAGGTACTAATCAAGGCTGAGGCTTCACTGTATTGCTCAGCCAGAATATAAGAACTAGCAAGACCAACAAGCGCTTGATTGCGAATAGGATGATGACTTATTTTATGAATGCCCTTTCGATTGTCGAGAGAGGCAATACTAGCCGGATCGCGCTCAATAGTTTTCCCTTTGCGCTTCGCCCCAGGCTTTCTTTTCTTCGGCACATCCTTGTATTCATTCGCAATAAACTGATACGTTGTAATGGCTCCGTCAAAATCATTTTTTATATACGAAGCCTGTGCCATGAGAAAATAAAGATTATCAAACCACTTCGATCGCGGATCATGTATCTGCGTGCTGAACGATGCTTTCTTGATCACTGAATCCATCTCACCCGCCACACTTGTGCCCGACTTGCTCACATCATACGGATAGAGACTAATCAATTTTGTGTAATCATCCTTATTATTCTTTTTCAACGAACGAATGCCATCATCATATTTACGACGCGCATTATAAAAATAATTGTATCGAGTGACGGTGTTCTGATACACACGTCGTGGCACATTCCACTTACGTTTCAGTAGTTTCTCATTCGTCCACTCTTCCTGTTTTTTCTCGTGCAGTAATTTTATAGATAAGGCTTTTTGCTTCTCATCTTTTTTCTTGGCAGTTTCGGCGGCTTTCTTCTCTTTTGATTTTCTCACCACAGCCAAACTATCGGCTCGATGTTTTCGTATAGCCGCTAAACTATCATTCATCTTCTGCCTATCGGTCTTTTGCTTTTCTATGGATGCAGCCACCGCTGTTTTTGTGCTATCGCTAATGTGTTTTCGATTTTCTTTCAGGCTGTCATTCACTTGAGTCCTCACTATAATCAAGCTATCACGCACTAGCTGATTGCGCGACTTCTGCTCATTCAATTTCGTTTGTCGAACGAAGGCTATGCTATCTTTATGGTTTTTACGGGCAGTCTCCACACTGTCTTTGTAACGTCGGCTATTTTTATATTTCTCTAGGGCCGTCCGGTTTTTATCTTTTTTTAGTTTGGCTAGACGCAGACTATCCATATGATTTTTTCTGGCCAACATCGTACTGTCTTGTTTTCGTATCCGATCCTTTGCAAGACTATCACTCGTCTTCTTCTTATTGATTAGCGCCTGCTTGGCCTGCTCGCGTATGAGACTGTCGGCTTTTCGCTTGGCATTTCGAGCGGTGACAATGCTATCGCGGAACGCTTGTAATTTAATTTTGGCTACTTCTCTCGCGGTACTATCAGCCTTTCGCTTTTGAATAATAGCCTTAGCGATACTATCACGCTTCGCCTTATCCGCTTGAATTCGACCATCTATAGCGGCACTATCGATTCCATTTTGTGCAAACCTATTTTGCGCCTGAACGACAGACGGCAAACAAAAAGCCAGAAACACAACGATTGAAACGTAGTTATATAGTTTTATCTTCACTTTTTTAATAAACTCAAAAAAACTAAAATTATTTGATATTTCAAGATTAATTCGATTCTAAGAATTGTAAATCTACACAATACAGCCTTAATAATCAGAGAATACGACCGGGAACAGCGTGAACGTTTTACGGCGCTTTTATACGAACACACACGCATTGACCACAATTGCAAAGACCACTAAATTAGTTCGTTGAGCCATCATTGCGAACACATCGATTTAGCCATTGTAAAAGAAGACAATCAAAAAAAGAAGAAAGTAAAGAAAAAAAATTAATTTCACGCTCTTAAACAAAAAAACATATGTCTATCTTCTCTTCAAGTAAAGACCCACGCGAAACACCTGCAGCAGGCAGCGCAGCAACTCAAACAGCAAGACCCACTCCTGCAGCGGCACAACCTGCCGCATCACAGGGTTATCAGTCAACGCCATCCTATTCGTCTACACCACAGACAAGCATTTCTGAAGGCACAACTCTTGACGGGCAGATCAAGATCGAAGGTGATATCAAGATTGAAGGCACTGTCAAAGGAACTGTGACATCAAAAGGAAAAGTAATTATCTCTGGAACCGGAAAAGTAGAAGGTGATATCATTTGCCAAAGCGCTGAAATCGCAGGTAATGTAGGTGGAAAATTAAAAGTCGCTGATATTCTTTATCTGAAAGGGAATGCCACAATCGATGGTGATATCAATACTGGAAAACTTGTGATCGAGAACGGTGTGAAGTTCAATGGCAACTGCACAATGGGCGTTGCATCAGTAGCTCCTGCTGCAGCACCGAAACCGGCCGCTACGAATACGGTGGATCTGAATGCAAAATAACGATCTATTGAAATATGCCGGAATGGCAACCCAATTTTTAGTCACGCTAGCCGTGACTATTTTTATAGGATATAAAGTAGATCATCTGCTAAGCTTGTCATTTCCCATATTCACCACAACCCTACCCCTCTTGATTCTTTTTGTCACCTTCTGGAAAATATATAAAGACACCTCCAAATGAATACTAAATCTTATTTCATTTTTGCCCTTACGACGATTGTCTTGCTAGCAGTCGAAATTCTATTGTCGGCACCTGATGGTTATTTTACTCGTACCATCATCCTTTACGGAACCCTTGTTGTGGCTGCTATCAGTTTCCTTTCCTATTTCATTTCGGCACGCTCGGTCAATAGCGACAATCCGAATAAATTTGTTCGTGGCGTGATGGGCGGTACCTTTCTAAAATTCTTTCTTTGTATTGTTGCCGTAGGTATACTCCTTTTTCTACTGCAAAAGAAATTACACAAACCCGATCTATTTCTGTTGATGTTTGTCTACTTAGTCTATACAGTTGTCGAGACAGGCCTGCTGTTTACCTTATCCCGAAAACAGCAGTAAGTCTTATTTCCCTTTTAGTAGCTTCTCGATTTTCAGTGCAGTAATCGGATGATAATTATTTCTTGCGTTGCTGAAAATTGTTTTAGCCATTGCCTTCCCTTTTTCTGTCTTCATCATTTCGCCATACAGTGGTTCAAGAAATTTTTGACGGCCTACTGAGGCCAAAAACCTTTCAACGCTAGGATATGCCGTCACATAATCGGATGCAATACAAAGCTTATACCATTCGTCGGCGATTTCGCTGTTGCCAATGCCTGTGAGCTTGAAGGTATGATCAAGATCCTTCATCTTGTCCAATGGCAAGGGATGTGTGACCTTGCGGAGAAATTGCAACCATTCGTGTGTAGACCATGCCGCGGTATGAATCGCCTTTGCCATACTACCTTTTTCAAAAGCCAACCGTGCACTATCAACCGACACAAAACGGGCAGGGTTTGTATGCGGACAATTATCAGGCAGACCCGTTTCATACACCCACTCATCGACCTTCAGCTTTTTGCGCAAGGCTTGATCGTGATTGAATAAATGCTCATCCATATACTCCAAACATTTCTTGGTGGTCATTGGTGTAAACGCATTCGATTGAAAATAATCATTCAAGTATGTATCAAATTTCGCACGGCCAGTATTTTCTTCTAGCATACGCAAGAAGACTGCACCTTTCTCATACGGAATGTTTGTAAAGCCTTCACCCGGATTACGACCTTTCAATTCGACACGTAAGCGTGTATCGGGGCCCTTCATGCCAAAATCTTTTAAATCACTTTCCATATCCTGATACCCTAATTCCCACAACATATCGTTATACGACTTACCGCTGATACTTTCCATAATACGTCGCTCGAAATAGGTGGTATAGCCTTCATTCAACCAGATATCATTCCAGGTGGCATTGGTCACCAAATTGCCACTCCAACTATGCGCCATTTCGTGTGCAATCAATGAAACCAAACTTTTATCGCCGGCTATAATCGTAGGTGTCGCAAAGGTCAGTCTCGGATTTTCCATTCCACCAATTGGGAAGGAAGGTGGCGCCACCAATACATCATACTTACCCCATTTATACGGACCACCTAAGGCTTCGGCCGCCTTCATCATCGCAGGGATATCGCTCAGTTCTGAGGCCGCCTTATCTAACATACTAGGCTCGGTATACACACCGCTGCGTTCGTCGATCGCTTTATATGAAATGTCGCCGACGGCTAATGCAATCAAATAAGATGGAATAGGCACTTCCATTTCAAAGTGATACAAACCCTGAGGATTTCGTTCGGTTGGGTTCTTCGCACTCATCACCGCCATCATACCTTTAGGTACCTGCAAGTCGGCATTGTAGGTAATACGAATCGCAGGGACATCTTGACAAGGCAATAAGGAGCGCGCAAAAATGCTCTCGCATTGCGTAAACAAATAAGGCAATACCTTACCGGCTGTCTGCTCGGGTGTAAGCCATTGCAAGGCAATGCCGGTTGGACCTGTTTGATATTCGATGGAAACGACGCTGTCATTTTCGCCAATAGGAATTGACAATCCACTACCATATACAGGATCAAATTTTCCTAAGGTATACGTCACCGCCTTACCATTGACCTTGATTTGTTTGATGCCTAAGGCGTAGGTATCAAAATGAATATGCGCCGCATTGGATTTGTTTTCAAACGTCCAAGTAGCCTGACCTCTGATTTGTTTATCATCAAAATCAACGACCGCTTTCCAATCGAGATGTTTACAGGTTACCTGCTCATAGTTCGAGAAGGTATGCATTTCGGTATTCAACACCGCATCTTTATCCTGCACCTTCGTTGTGCAAGAAGCGAAAGCCATAATCAGCATCACGGAACAAATCATTAATCTCATATCAAGAATATTTTAGAATTTCAAATGTAAGAACAGACCGAATTAAAATCTAATGCAAATTAGAGGATCACATTTTCAGATAGACAATATTATCTGATTCCATTCCACTCGCACTGATATACTCGTCGGTGCTGCCTATGATGGTTTCGAGCTCGCCTTCGTTATTGATGAAATGCGGACTATACCCGACCGAACACAAATGCTGCTCTGCCATTCGATGATTGTCATTCCCTCGATTGCGATTGGCAAACTCCATAACGACATAGGCTACGGTGGAATTGAGAAAATCGAGTAACCCGCGTATCACTTTCTCTTCGGCACCTTCCACATCAATTTTGATCATCGCCGGATTGAGTGCGTGCATAGAAATAAAATCACTCCCTTTCATAGCCGCTGTATTCACTGTTTGAGGCTTTACTTTTTTAAACCATTCTTCCTGCTTGTATTGTTCTTTCTCTTGTGTATTAAATTCGGCATACAGGACAGGGAACTCCAAAAAATCAATCGTGCCATTATCATCCGACAAGGCAAGGTTCATGGCCTTGATATTGGCAACGGGTGAAATATTGTGTGTCAGCAGCGAAAAGCTTGTGGGCGATGCTTCAACAGCGACAACCTGACCATTCGTAACAATCTCTGACGCAAGCAATGAAAAGTAACCGAGATGGGCGCCTATATCAAGAAAGGTATCATCGTCGTACAGATGATGAATGAGAAAACGTGCCAACCTAATTTCGGATGCGTGGGTTTTGCCACCACATAGATAAATATCCATCGCACCGGGCAAGACTAATTGAATTGGCCTTCTGAAAAATGTGCAGGTATCTATGCGTTTTCCGCTGGAATGCATGCGATAAAACAAGTTCTTATAAAGCAAGCCGAACAAATATTTTCGTGGCGTTGTGAGAAGGCGTTGAAATCGGGAAAGATTGGCAAAACGTTCAATACGGTCTAATTCACTAAACAATTCGTTTTTCGTCATGTAATATTCCTTTCGATCATTAGGGGTAACATAATGCGCCTTTTTATAAGGCGAATGTACTACAGAAGATTTAAGAACCAAATGATATTGCATAGTATTGGTCGAAGTAAGATAGATTGACGGAATATGCAGGATGAGTGGTAACGAAAGTGGATAATTCTCAGCCTCCGTTCGTATCCTTAGGAACTGAACAATGTAGATAAAGCGTAGTCCGTGAAGACAAGCAGCACGGCAAAAAAAATGTTTTACAACGAGTCAATCCAACTGCTGAATATACTTCTTACGATGAACGGTGCCATCGCCACCACAGCCGATAAAAGTAACAGACCCCGACCCCATAAAAAAAAACCTAACACAGGTCATTTTAATCTCCGTTTCATTTGATGTACTTTGTCGTCTCAATGTAAATAACATGAAACCGATCCTTACTATTTTACTGCTGCAAATCGTGGGCTTGACGGCGCAGGC
>CAIRSV010000059.1 GCA_903881265.1 uncultured Bacteroidota bacterium | reverse complement strand
TGTTCGCAAGGGGTATCCGATCTTGATAATTTAATCGGCCTGTTAATGAAAATCCATTGATCCATGTATGCGTTAAGCGAATAGTTCCGAACCACGCCTGATATAATTTCAGATAGTTGCTGCCATAAAACAGCGTATAGCACGAATTGATTAATGGATTCACGGGATCGTAGTTGTTATATTGGAATACGTATCGTCCACCTGAAATTCGAAGGATGCTTTTATTCGTTTTCCCCACCGCATATTTCGTATTGATTTTTGCGTTGAATTGCTGATTACTAAATCCGTATCGCATATCCAGATTCGCTATGAAGGCCTTGTCGTTGTTGATTTTTTTTCGGTAATTCACTGAATAGGAATAACTTACTCCTTCGGCTGTATTCCAATTAACCTGACGAAGCAAACTGCTTAGACTGATGATAGGTGATGTGCTTACATATTGTTTGTTTTTAAGTGCATGTTTATAGCCTTTAGTTACGAAGGATCCCAATGAATTTTTTTGAGGCTTGATGTTCGTCGTATCTTTTTTTGCGTTAGCTGCAGTTTCAATACTATCCTTTTTGATGTAATCGATTACTTCATCTGTTTCCAAAGGCACAGGGCGCATGGTATCCCAATATGACTTTGGGTGGGTTAGCGCCCCTTTGTCGTATTCCTGTATATACTTGTCGAAGGTTTTTTGGGTATCATAATCAAACATATAATCGGTGAATACATTCACAAAATTACCGCTGAATCCGAAGCCCATTATTTTAAATTTCATCTTGAAACTTTGGTCCTTCACCATCATAGTATTGTGCACAGGAACAAATATCTGTTTAATCTGCAGGGTATCAAAAACTGCCATCTGATGTTCTTGATCCACAATTAAATTCACGCTGTGCAGTCGCCATTCATTTTCTATGATATTAATCGTGCCTGCAAAAAGTGGTTCGAATTTACGTCGAGGGATTACCTTGATAACACTGATGGTTTTCCCATCTTCCTGATATGTCTCGAGCAATTCATATCGATAATTGAGCATAGCGGTTTCGGCAATAGGTGAAATAAAACCTCTCGGGTTCAATTCGTCAGAGATGCTTACAATGTTATCATACAGATTGACAAACAAGGGTTCACTAAAACCATACGCACCCTTATCGCCGCTTACTCGACTGCCTTTCACAACGACCTTTAGTTTGTCAGGTTGCTTGTAGGCAATTTCAGTGTATGATTCCGTCAACAGGAGTATACCTTTTGAACTTTCGAGTTCATCACGTTCCGACTTGCTGGCAGAATCACTACCTGACATACGCATCAAGACCATTATATTTTTTGATGTATTGATGTCATTCAGCTTAAAGCTTCCTTTGATATATGCATTGGCCTTGTAGGCATCAATTTCTTTATTATAATCAGATCGTTTTTTTATGGTCTTACGAATCATTCGGAGCGCAGGGTCTTCCCCATTTTTAATGACTACTTGTTTGAGTTGGTTGCCGCGCGTCACGAGTACAAAGTTTTTGCTGATACTTTCTGCATCGATCTTGATGTCAACTTCTTGTTTTTGAAACCCAACATATTGACAAATGAAGGTGTACGTGCCCATCGGTAAATCGTACGAATAATTACCTTCTAGGTTAGACGTGGTGCCCTTGGTGGTGCCTTTGATATAGATACTAGCAAATGGCAGTGCCTCGCCTTTTTCATCGGTGACTTTGCCTTTTATTTTAGCGGCTTCGGTTTGAGCGGCCCATACTACCATTAGTAGTAGTAAGATTGAATTTTTCATAGATATTTTTTTTTGATTAATAGTTAAGATCCTAATTTATTCTTATGATAAATAGCAATTATACCAAGGCCTATATGTATGCTTTTGCCAAACAAACATACAATTCATATTGAATTCTACACGTAGAATTGAGTAGATAGGGATTTTCTTGATTCAGCGAGCAGATTCTTGAGTAAACGGGAAATGGAGAGGATGACGAATGGCCAATTTTAGCCTATTCATTCATTCGTATTTTCGATGAATGTTTAATTTCCAATAGAAAAATTTCTATTCTATTTGTATCTTAGACCCTTATAAAAATTCATTTGACACATCAATTTGCTATTCTTGGAAATGGAAGCTGGAGCTCAGCACTTGTAAAAATACTCACCGATAACGGGTATTCAGTCAATTGGTGGATGCGAAGTAAAATCGCCATCGATCATTTACGAAATACACATCATAATCCGCATTATCTCAAATCGGTCAATTATGATATGAAACGTATACATCTGTTTGACGATGTAGCGTCTTGCATCCTTGAATCAGACATTATTCTAATCGGCATCCCATCGGCTTTTATCACTGAAACCATCTCGCATCTGCCTGCTGATATCTTTGAAAAGAAAATGATTCTTTCTGCTATCAAAGGTATTTTGCCCGAGCAGCATGTGCTGTTGAATGAATACCTCGAAAGCGCATTTCACGTTTCTATCAATCAATATTGTTGCATCGCCGGTCCTTGTCATGCCGAAGAAATTGCCTCAGAAAAGTTATCGTATCTCACATTTGCTTCTGAGAATATAGAATTGTCGGCACTCATAGCACCTTACTTTGCCAATCAGTATTTAAAAACAGTCTTGAGCAATGATGTGTTTGGCGTACAATATGCCGCCGTATTGAAAAATATTTATGCCCTTGGGGCCGGTATCGCACACGGTCTCGATTATGGCGATAATTTTCAAAGCGTGTATATCACCAATTGCTTTGCTGAGTTGCAACAATTTATGGATGTCATTTCTGCCCAAACGCAACATCACTATAATACGAGTGCCTATCTCGGCGACTTGCTTGTGACCTGTTATTCATTGCATAGTCGCAACCGAACTTTTGGAAACTTTATTGGAAAAGGTTATTCAGTAAGCGCCACCAAACTTGAATTGAATATGGTAGCAGAAGGCTATTATGCTAGCAAAGGTATTTATGAAATTTGTAGTAAAATCAAGTACGATTTACCTATTGCAAACCGTATCTATCAAATTCTTTGGATGCATCAATCGGCCGCTGATACCTTTGAGGAGATCGAGATGATCTGTCATTGATAGAAAGTTGGTGTTGATTTTTCTTACTGGGCATCTTCGCCATAACCTGCCGCACCGCCGCTTACCGCCATTTTCATCGCATCTGAAGGGTTCATGTCTAAGGGGACCACACTGTCTTTATCGACAATGACAACCACGCCACTGACAGCATACGAGTGCGGCATATAAACAGCTAGTTTATTGTCAAGGCCCATACCGTGTAAATCTTGTTGGGTGATAAAACCTATCTGATATAATGCTGGACTTGTGCGCATCTTGACCAATACTGGTTTCGTGAATTTGCGTTTGTCTCCCATAAAACTTTCGACGACTTCCTTGACGGATGTATAAATAAATTTAAGGAAAGGTGTTCGCTCTAAGATGCTGTCAAAAAAGCTAATTAGGAATTTCCATAACAGAAACGTACTTCCCAACCAACCAATAATGATGAGTGAGCCGATCACAATCAGAAATCCTAAACCTCTTGGAACATAAGGAACCTTGGTATCAATAAAATCGAAAATCGAATAGGCTGCCCAAATGGTGACTGCTAATGGCGAAATGATGATGATACCTTGAAGGAAATAACGTAATAGAAGACTGGCTACTTTGCGCATGCTGCAAAGATAGTAGCACTTGCGTGATAAAATACAAGATTTCTATTACTTTTGCGACATGCAAGAGATACTAGAAAAGGTTGATCAGTTAAAAAAAGAAATTCAGGATACGTCGTTGTCGACATCCGAGGAACTGGAAAAATACCGTATCCGTTTTTTAGGTACCAAAGGGTTGGTGAAAGAACTGATGAGTGAGATGAAAAATGTGTCCAAGGAAATGAAAAAAGACTTTGGCGCCAAACTAAATGAGTTTAAGATTTTTGCCGAAACTAAATATGAAGAATATAAAGGAGTAAGTTCCACCGATAAAGAAAGTGCCAACGAAGCCATTGATTATTCATTACCTGGTTTCCCTTCTGAAACAGGTAGCCGTCATCCGATTCAACTTGTGATGAATAAGATGATTTCTATTTTTGAAAAGATAGGTTTTACTGTCACTGAAGGTCCAGAGATTGAAGATGATTGGCATAATTTCAATGCGTTGAATTTACCTGAAAATCATCCGGCACGTGATATGCAGGACACCTTTTATATTTCTAAGAATCCCGATTGGCTGCTTCGCACACATACTAGCAGCGTACAAGTCCGTGTGATGAAAGAAGGCAAGTTGCCCTTACGGCAGATTTTTCCGGGTCGTGTGTATCGCAATGAAACCGTTTCTGCAAGAGCCCATTGTTTCTTTCATCAGATTGAAGGTTTGTATATCGATGAGAAGGTATCGTTTGCTGATCTAAAACAAACCTTGTATTATTTTGTGAAAGAAATGTTCGGAGCCGATGTCAAAGTTCGTTTTAGACCTTCTTATTTTCCTTTCACTGAGCCAAGTGCCGAAATGGATGTGAGCTGTTTTATCTGCGCAAGCAAAGGCTGCACTGTTTGCAAACATACAGGATGGGTTGAAATATTAGGTTGCGGTATGGTGCATCCGAATGTGCTAACAAACTGTGGTATCGATGCCGAAAAATATGCAGGTTTCGCTTGGGGTATGGGTGTCGAACGCACCGCTATGATGCAATATGGTATTACCGATATCCGTGTCCTTTCTGAAAATGATACACGGTTTCTAGATCAGTTTAAGAATGTGGTATAACATAGTCATACGGTCATTTCAATATAAAAAATTATCCGCTGTAATCGGTTTCGATTGGTTCATATGTAACAACTCGATGCTATGATTTTAGTGACTGGAGGTACAGGACTCTTGGGTCAACACCTGCTTGAAAAGCTTTCGGCTAAGCAAAAAATTAGGGCCATATTTCGTACTGCACTTCCAACTTTTTATGCATCACTCAACCACGGTAATATCGAATGGGTTGAAGCCGATATCACTGATATCATTTCACTCGAAAAGGCTTTTGAAGGAATTACGCAGGTATATCATTGCGCAGCGATAGTAAGCTATGATCCGCGGATGAAAGAAAGGATGATGCAAACGAATATTGAAGGCACCGCGAATGTTGTGAATCTTTGCCTCGATCATCAACTGAAAAAATTATGCTATGTCAGTTCGATTGCCACCCTCGGCGAAGGGATAATCGGTGAATTAATTTCTGAGAAAAATGATTGGGAAGAAGGTCATACGAACTCGAATTATGCCGTCAGTAAACAAGGCGCCGAAATGGAAGTATGGCGGGGTGTTGCAGAGGGCCTACAGGCTGTTATCATTAATCCGGGTATCATATTGGGTGAAGGCGATGATGCAAAAAGCAGTACTCATTTATTCAAGATTATACGAAATGAATTTCCTTATTATACGCAAGGAGGCACTTGCTGGGTTGATGTAAAGGATGTTGTTAAGGCCATGATAGGTTTAATGGAAAGTCCAATTGAAAACGAACGCTTTATTATAAGTCAAGGCAATTATTCGTTTCGTGAAGTGTTTACTATGATGGCAAAGGCGATGAATAAGAAACCGCCTCATCGTTTGGCGAGCCCCTTTATGACCGAAATCGTTTGGCGTCTTGCGTATGTGAAAAGCATGATCACTGGGCGAGTGGCTACTATTAGCAAGGAAACTGCCCGAAGTGCTAGACAGACTCGTGTCTTTAATGGGGCAAAGCTTTTAAACGCGCTACCTGATTTTACGTACACAGATATGCACGAAACCATACGAAGGATTTCGTCTCATTACAATACGTCTGTATAATTTATTTTGAATTCAATGCCTGCCAAGCAAGGATACCGCCAGTTAGGTTTTTAGTATTGGCAAAACCCATTTGCTCTAGCATAGCACAAGCCTGCAAACTTCGTACACCACTGCGACAATGGACTATCACTTCCTTGTCTTTCCAATCGTCAATTTCATCGATTTGCATACTCATTACCTGCCCCAATGGAATCAGGATAGCGCCCATGTTTACCTCGGCATATTCATGAGGTTCGCGTACATCAAGAATACATAATTCCTCACCCGCTTCCTTGCGTCTTTTTAATTCATCTACTGAAATAAGTTGCATTTAATTAGTACTTGTTTATTTTTTTTGAAATAGTAGTCCCTTTCGCATCTGTAAACGTTAGGATATAAGTACCTGGGTTCAACAAATGAAGATCGATGCTATGGTTTGTGATGGCAGCTTTCCGCAGTAATTCACCATTTATCGAATAGATTCGACAAGATGTATATGACTCGCTCGATGTTACATACATCAAATCTTGCACAGGGTTAGGGAAAAGTTGTAGGTCGGCTGTTTCTATTTTTACAGGCGGGCTCACAGCTGTTGGTATAACGTGTTGACCCACAATAGGACGCATCATCACACTGCCGCTAATCGTCGATGAAAACCAGGTGCCATCGACATTATACGCAAGATGTTGAAGACTCGTATTGGTATTTACATCCAATCCATAATAAATACTATCGCTGCCGAAATTAGCCGGCTGCGTAATGCCGATATAGTAAGTACCTGAATCTAACATTGTAGGCGAACTAAAGGCATAACTCGAAAAGCCATTATACGAAGGTTCATATTGCACCCTAAGAAGATCTTCTTGCGCAATAATGGAATCAGGGATGCCATTGCTGCCTAATGATTTATACAAGACGATGGAAAAATATTTCCCTAAGGCCGCCGGTACTTGTGCACCGAAATGAACCATCAGTCCGCGCAGTGTATCGGCTTCATTCAATTTAAATTGTAATGCGGTCTTGGATGGATAGTTGATTGCAGGTAATAAAAAGTAAGACTTCTCAGCACTTCCATCGTCGTAAGCGAAATAATTATCAAACACCGCATCCTTGACAATCGTATCATTCGCCTTTCTATCTGTCGGACTTACAGGTGGGTAATAGTATGTATTCCGTAGGACAACTTTACTCGTATTCGTTGGAGCCACATAATTGATTGGATAAGACATAAACGTTTGTTGCATATATGACTTGGCAGCGATAGTCACAGAAGGTAATGTTTGTGTATTGATAGCCGACGATGAGATGAACTCTTTCGCGGTTAGCGCAGGTATAACGGCATGCGGAGTGCCATCTAGATTATTAATAAACACAGCTTGCGAGCTTGACAATTCATTCGATTGATTAGCAATAAAATGACGATACGGCATTGAACTATAATTCTTCAAAATAGAGGACGGCTCTACAGAAAAAGCCACGTCTTTCATTACGGTATCAGTTTCGGTGCGCTTGACAGCCATCTTCACATAATCGAGATTCCATACATCGTCATTGATATTCAGGGAAGCAATATTGACGAAACGAAATTGAAATCCACTATGCAGATATTGCGCATCCATCACGGGTAAGACCACAATCTTAAAACCTTGTAAGGGTGTGCCTCTCACCTGCCACATACGTACCCATTGATTTAGGTTATTTTTAAAATAAAGAAATAGACTATCACCCGATTCAGGAGCAAAGCCCAATCCTTGCGGTTGATAAAAGAAACTAAGATAGATACTATCGAGATTGGTATACGATGAAAGATCAATAGGTACCGACGTTAAACTATCGGCAAGTCCGGAATTATAAGGTTGTGCAAAATAAGGGCGGCCATATTGGTTAAGTCCGTCGAGCGTTGCTACACCTCGTGTCAATGGACTTGCACTCATCGTATTATTGATATACGCTTTATTATCTTGCCATAGCGAGGCGTCGGGGTAAGGACCTTGATAGGAAAAGTCGTCGATGAAAGGGAGACTAGCGCGTTGTGTTTTCGACTTGAAAGGTTTTACATCTGGACTATCATAGGCAGGATTATGCGTAAGAGGTACTACTATTTCCTGCGCAGCAGCTTGCAACACAAAAAGTACGATGAGAAACAACGCTGACGTTATAGTGGATAGTAGTTTCAATTAGTTGTAATCGTTTGAAATGTTGGTATCATTTTTTTTAGCAGGTACTGGCTTGTTATCTGTTTTCGGCTTAGGCTTGAATTTGTCTTTATCCCGGTTGATAACGTCAGATGAGTTACTTTTCTTATCCGGCGCCTTCATTGTATTTTTTGCTTGTTTGGTTTCTACATTAGGCACCATATGTACATCCATACCAGGAATTTTTTTTCGTTTCAAACTATCCGGCTCATTTTTTTTCGGTTGCGTTACAGGTTCATTAAGGATAGGTGTTCCAAGGTCGGTGCTATCGTCATTACCCATTAATTTTTTAGAGCCTGGTTGGTTTTGTCTGATCAGTTCCTCAGATGGACTTTGCATGATACGGATATCGATGATGTCGCCCTGCAGAATTGAATTCCTAAAATCAAGTTCATCCAATGCCTCGGGTTGCTGCATATAAATGATTGCTGAATTACTGTCGGTGAGCGGTCCTTCCCAGATTACATTTGAGGTCAATGAAAGCGAGTCGAGTAGCAACTTGGCATCGGCCCATGTCATGCCAATCAGATTCGGAACCGGTTGTTTGCCTGAGAGTCCTTCACCGATCACAAGATTGATTTTTGTACCGAAAGGAATTAGCGTACCCGGGGTTATTTGTTTGCCATTGACCCATTGTTCGAGCACGGCACCGGCCGCTACATCTGGACGGTAACTGGTATCGCCCATTTCGAGATAATAACTATGCAACGTAAGCAAGGCATTTCGAAACGACATATTCACCAGATTCGGCATCTCAATTGAAGGCGGTATTTTTTTATTGATAGTCAGGAAAATAGTTCGTCCTATTTTTACTGAGGTGCCGGCTTCAGGTTCCTGAAACAATACCTCTAAAGGGTCGCTATTCGCCTTATAGGTTGAATCAATATCGATACGAAACCCCATCTTTTCAAGCTCCTTTACGGCCTCACTCATATTCTTTCCCATGAGTGCCGGCACAGCAGTCTGCTTGCCATGATTCGTTAACCAATTCAGGGAATTGAAAAACAAATAAAGCAAACCCAGCGTGATGAGCGTGATGAAAATTACATTAAAAAGAAAGGATTGTTTAAACACTATGATTTTTATGACGGGTAAAAATAAGGTATTTGCGCACGTAAAAAACGGTATTTACAAAAATTTTAACCCCTCTTCTTCGATAGTGTTTCTTCGATAAGACTGCCGTAAAAATCAGGCAGCGTCATTCCTGCAGCGCGCACTTGTTGCGGTACAATACTATTTTCACTTTGACCTGGAATGGTATTAATCTCAAGAAAAAATAAGTTTCCTGAATGTTCTTCGAGTATGAAATCGACACGGCAAATGCCTTTGCAATTTAGTAGGTCGTAAATTTTACGAGCAGTATCAGCAATCAACGCTGCGACGGATGTTTCTACTTCGGCAGGTGTAACTTCATGACTGACGCCGGGTGTATACTTGGCCTCGTAATCAAAAAATTCTTTCGAACTGATGATTTCTGTCAGCGGTAATGCCGTTAAGACGCCATTGGTGCGATATACACCGATACTAAATTCACGGCCTTTGACAAACTCTTCTATCATAGCCTGCGGTTCCATCGCATACACTGCATCGAGCGCAGGTTGTAATTCGTCTATTGTTTTTACTTTGGTGGTAGCCAAACTTGAACCACCTTCGGCAGGTTTCACAAAGACGGGTAAGCTTATTTGTTGCATCATCTCATCGATACTCAATGGGCGTGATTGAACGACATGAAGTGATGTTGATACATGCACTAATCCGCTTTGAGCGACTACTCGATTGCAGAATATTTTATTGAAGGTGAGTCCCGATACGATAGCACCGCAGGAGGTGAAAGGGATATCTAACATTTCGAGATAGCCCTGTAACTTGCCATCTTCACCCGGCGTACCATGCACGGCAATGAAGACCGCGTCGAAGGTTATTTTTGTGCCATCTATGGTCAACGAAAAATCCTTGCGATCGACCTCAATGTCTTGACCGTCGGGGGTGCTATGTTTCCAGTGATGCTTATCGAGAATAATTTTATAGACATTGTATTGTTCGCTGTCTATATTGTTTTCGATCGTCACGGCTGTTTTGATAGAGATCACATATTCGCCTGAATATCCTCCGGCTACGAGTGCAATATTTTTTTTCATGTATAAAAAGAATGGCACAAAGCTACAGAAAAGCAACACGAATTAAAAGTATGGCATTCGTATTGTTGCGATGCCCAATATAATTGACGTTCGACTTGGTATGTTGCAACGTCATTTGCGATGAACATTCGATACACGTTGCATCATTGTGTCATGCGCCAATGCGAAGATGATGATTCATTCACACATAACGGCTCAACTTTGCATCGTGGGTAGTACATTTGGTTTTTAGTTATCGACATGGATATTAAGGAACTCGAAAGCGGTGTAGACCCACACACGCATTGGTATTATCAAAGTAAAAAACAACCCTTGCTTGGCGTTGTGTCATCATTGCGCGCCGAGGCCTTGCATCTTATTGATGTGGGTGCCGGCAGTGGATTCTTTAGTGTTGCATTGCAACATCATTTTCCGACAACCTTTTCGAAAATTTCATTAGTAGATACGGCGTATACCGAAGCAGAGATTCTTAGTTCGAATGGAGAAACAATGCAGAAGCAACACGAGCTTCCAATAAAAATTGAACAGTCGCTTGTGTTGATGATGGATGTGCTTGAACACCTTGAAAATGATAGTCAACTATTGACACAACTTAAAGCACGTGCAGTAGCCGATACCAATCATTTCTTCATTACCGTGCCGGCGTTCAAAAGTGTTTGGAGTGCACACGATGAGTATCTCGGGCATTATCGTCGTTATACTAAATCGTCCTTGAAAAAGGTATTGCTTGATACTGGATATACCGTCGACAAGATTTATTATTTGTACGGAACACTCTTCCCATTGGTATTTGTCAAACGAAAACTATCGGCTTTTTTTGCCTCTGCGCATGCACCAACACAATCAGATATGAAACCGCTGCCTTCGTGGCTCAATGCCTTATTGCTCAAGTATAGTTCCTGCGAAATGTTGGTGACGAAATACAATAGATGGCTTGGATTAACCTGTGTGGCCGAAGGTAGATTCTGATTACGACGTCTTGCGTACTAATACATTCGCATGCGCTACAACACCCTCTTCGCGTCCCACAAAACCAAGTTGCTCTGTGGTTGTTGCTTTGATAGAAATCAAATCGATCGATAATTCAAGCGTAGAAGCAATCGCCTCCTGCATCAGCGCAATGTGTGGTTTTATTTTAGGCAATTGCAAACACACCGTACTGTCGATATTGACTATTTCATAACCTTTTTGACGTAGTACATCATTGCTTTTTTTCAACAGGATTTTACTATCGATATCTTTATACGCTTGATCGGTATCAGGAAAATGTGTTCCGATATCACCGGCATTTACGGCGCCCAACATGGCATCACAAATAGCGTGTAGTAATACATCAGCATCTGAATGTCCTAACGCACCTTTTGTATGCGGTATATTGATTCCACCAAGCCAAAAATCTCTTCCTTCGACTAATTGATGATAATCGATGCCATAACCTATTCTGTACATGATAAATGGATAATTGTTTTGAATGGACGTATTCCCTAAAAGAAACCGATCGTCTATTTGCCGTTGGCCATCGCACTGAAATCGGCAAAGTCGAACATCAATGAGAATCGAAGGGTATTAGAAAGTGGGTTTCTGCTTACACCTGAACCAGAAGGCACTAGATAAGCGAAATTCAGACCGAATACATTGTATTTTACGCCGATACCTATTGACAAGAAACGTCTGTCGCCTTTTTGTTTGCTTTCATAAAAATATCCAGCACGGGCAAAAAACTGATTTTGATAGGCATATTCGGCACCAATACCTACCATCACTTCTCGCAACTCTTCGGCACTGCCGCCAGTGGCATCTCCAAACGAACTAAATACACCACTAATGACACTTTGTTCCTTAGGAGCAAGGAACGAATAGTCGCCACTGCTGTCTTGTGACCATTGAGGAGAAGGCACTAGTAATTTATTGGCATCGATTGCTACAGTGAATTTGTTGTATTCATCAATCACATAGTTATACGCAACGCCAATGCCTAAATTGGTTGGGATAAAATCTTTACGATTATTGGAATATGAAATCGGTGATCCTAGATTCGTTATCGCAATCCCTGCAGCAATTGAAGAACCTTCGCCAGTTTCATCATTTGAGTTGAGTTGCTTTTTATAATAGGCGCCAAAATCAACCGCGAATGAATTGCCAGGTTTGTAATTAACGCCTTGTGAATTACCCGCACCATTGATGATATTCGAGTGGATATATTTACCAGTCAATCCGACAGACAATTGCTCAGAAAGTTTGCGTGAATAACCTAGGTCAATAGCCATTTCACGAGGATTACCTGTTCCTGCTGGTGTCGCGTCGATAGTGGTATAGTTGATCGATCCCAAATTGAAGTAACGCATACTCACGCTGACGGCTTGATTTTTGTTTTCAGCATCTCCGAATTTAATATAACCTGCGATATAGGCCAAGAAAATATCGGGCACTAAATCTTTCAACCAAGGTGTATAGGTTATTGAAACACCTGCATCTTTATCGGCCATTGCCAGTTTGGATACATTCCAATATTGTGCATTGGCATCTGGGTCAATCGCGATACCGACATCACCCATTGCTCCCGACCGGGCATCCGGACAGATGCGCATAAAGGGCACCGCAGTGGTTATGGTTGTGTAATCAGGACCTGTTTTTTGTCCACTTGTTGTGTTTTGAGCCAATAAGCTACTTGAGGCAAGAGAGAGTGCCAAGCATAAAGCTAAATTCAAGGTTTTCACCGTCATTACTGTAAGATTTGTTTGATGTAGAGTTTTCGTCCTGATAGGCAACTAGAATTACGTCTAAAATTGTGAGTCGCAAATATAAAGTAAAAATGATAAGTCTAGTTTAACAAATTGATAAGTTTTAGTTTAACAGGATAATTTTTTGATACTGACTATCTGAAAAGCCGTTTTGTGATTTTACTGCTAGTTTGTATAAGTAGACACCTTTTCCGAGTTTGTCGCCATATTCATCTCGTCCGTCCCATTCGATTGAATCGCATCGTGTTCCTTCGGTATTGACCATAGTGCGTATGGTTTTTACCGTTTTGCCAGAAACTGAATAGATAGTGATATTGACATATAGATTCTGGTTCGGCATATTATGTTCAAACATAAAACTTGTATGTGTCGTAAACGGATTGGGGTAATTGTAAACGTGACTTAATATACCTTGCTTCGAATTCACGACAATGAAATGCAGGATCACTTGAGACGAATTATTAGAAATATCCCAAGCTTTGATCGTGAATGTATGCGGCCCTTCGCTTAGATTCGCAACCGGAAATTTGATGGTTCCTGATTTATAATTATCAATATCTGCTTCAAAAAAATTATTTAGCACATATGTATTTTGTGCATTGCCATCGAGGATTGCTGTGATATCATGTCCAATTGAATTACCGGTATAGTTGATGCCATTATCATCCGATAGTTTTACCAACAAGGTCGCATTCGAAGGCGTGATGCCTCCGTCGACAAATTTTTCGTTATTCATATAAGCCTTGATGACAGGGCCCGCATTATCTGCCAACGCATTTGGGTTGCTACCACCGATGTAAATATTTTTATCATAACCAGCAGCATCTTCGATACTATTATCGGCATAATAACTGATTTTGCCTTTGGCAATTTCATAATTGATATCCTTTGGTACGACAAAGGTGAATGAGAATGTGCCGTTTTTTACTGTGGCTTTTCCTTTGTAAATAGCGTTGTTCTGCACATAGTATTCTTCTTTCGGTGAATTTGGGTCGTTCTGTAAGGTGGTAAGTTTTTTTGGCTTATCAAAAATGACAGGATAGACTGTGCCGTTAAAACCCGTCAACACAGTGCCCGATTGATCTGCAACGTGTCCGGTAATGGTGTACTTCCCTAATGCGTTCAGTGTATCGTATGAAACGCTTACGGAAATACCATTGATACTATCTGTTATGACCTTGTATGTTGGAAATGCCAATGGTAAGGCAGGATCGCCAAGCAAGGCAAATTTTCTAAAGTTGGCAGCTTCGAAGGTGCCGATATAACTTACATAACGTAAATTCTTAGAAAGTCTGTAGGCATCGCCTAAGCTCGGGTATTGTCCGTTACTCATGGGCTTGAACCCTTCATTCATATAGTTGATATTCATTTCCCTATTTTGATCTTGATAGACAAGTCGAGTGGTTGTCATTAGAGCGATGGCGCCACCGTTTGGTTTATTGATCAAAATTTCACCGGCAGACACAACAGCGGGATCGTCATACGGAGCAAAATCGCAGGTAGCCGTGATGAATAGTGGAAGCTTATTGTAATTCGTCATCAGATTCACATCGTCCATAGAGAAGATACGTTCTTCGCACCAACCAAGTGGTCCGCCGTGACCGTTGTAATTCATGAGGAAGGTGCCGTTATAGATTTGCGCCGTAACTGCTTTGTTTGCATCAGGTGTACGCGGGCCGGCCGGTGTAGATTGTTGCACAAAGCCATCAACATAAATCTTACAATTATTATAGGTTGGCATTGAGTCATTGGCATATTGCGACATAATTTCGGCATCTTCTAGGTGGATGCCACTATCTTCATCATCCGCATTGAAGGTCATTGTATTTTTCCATGGACCAAACGACTTCGGACTATCGTAATCAATAATCTTGCTCACAAGTGCACTTGCACTGCTGAGAGTACTCACTGGAAGACGTCCAATGCCGATATCTAGCGTATTGATTTGCCCTGATGTAAAGCCATTGATATATTCATTGTCGTCTAGGAATCCGAAAAAGTCATCGGTGCAATAGCCGTATATTTTATTATCACTTTCTGTGGTCTCGAATGTTGGAACACAATTGGTATTATTTTTGACCCGATTTTTATAGTCGTATGAGGCATCGCCCATGAGCAACACATATTTAGGTAGATCATTGACAGCGGCTTTGTCGTAATACATTTTCAAAAAATCCTTGATAGCACTGATATCTTGTGAGCCAGAGGAAAACTCATTATAAATTTCTTGGGGTGTAACCACCAATGTTTTGAGTCCTCGTTTTTCGGTATGATGAGCAGCTAATCGTTCGGCTTCGCTTTTTAACGCAGGGTACACAATGATGATATAATCCTTGGGTGAATAGTTGTGTAAATTTTGGTTGGCTGTTCGTTCAATGAACGTTGGTGTATTGTATTGGCTGGCATCGAGTGCGATAAAGCGGTGAAGCGAACTTGCATCCTGATTGAATGTCAAGACAGAACCACTCAACGAAGATGTCATCCGTGATGGCGATAATGGATTGCTGATATCCCATACCTGTGTGTTGGCATTCGCATTTTGAAGTTGGTACGAGGCAATCTGTCCTGCACCAACAGCATTCCAATCCGCAAAATTGACATAGCCATTAAAGAACAAATTTCGCCTGGCATTGATTTCAATAAAATCGAGATAGCCGACTGCCGAACTGCTGCCTTTTGTGAACGATACATTTAGGTTTAGGTTTGACGATGTAATGGTTACTGCTTGCGTTTGATCGACTGATTTTGTGACAGGGTCAGAGTATGTGGTGCCAACTGCCGAAATTGACGTGTTCATCACAGAGGTTCCGTTTGCCAATACACTTACGCCACTATAGCCTGAATAGGAAATAGCACCGAAACGTGTTCTCACCAACACAGGCGACGTGATATCGATGGATGGAATCGTAAAATTATAGGAGCGGTTCAGATAACGTCCCGGTTGATCACTAAATTCATCGCCCCACCAAGTCTTGCCAAATTTGCCCTGATTGCTCGAATCCTTTTCAATAAATTGAAAATCATTAAACGAATTGACAATGACATTGGACGTAGATGGGTTCGTCGCATTGGTGATGCGTTTGCCTGCACCCTGATCAAAGTTGAGAAAATAAAAACTGTTTTCGCTATAGATATTAAAGAGATGCGAGAAGCTTTTAGTAGCAGAATCCTTGACAATTGTATGTGGCCCATTTGCATAAAACAAGATATAATCGCCAGGATTGAATTGTCCATCGCCGCCATCAACCACTTGAATTGCATTTTCTATCAAATCATCCTGTGGAGCGATGGCATTATTTTCTGATAATAATTCTCCACCATTGCCATACAAACGAATATTGCTAGGATTGATACCTGCAGGGTCAACGCCGATATTATTTTTTATGAAGGCATAGTCAATTTTGTAAAGACCTTGTTGTGCAATGGCTACTTTGTAAAAATTGCCATTGGCCAATATCGAATTACTTGCGTAGGTGCGATTGCCGCTTGTTGGTTTGTTGCTTGTTTTATTTTCCTGCAGGTCAATATCATACGCGATTAGATGTTTGACAGAGCCATCTGATGTACGGATATATTGCGGAACAAAAATGAGGGCAATCGCTTGCTTGCGTTCTATCGTAATTTTTGTTGTAATGTCAAAAGAGGTAGGCAATTCAGTTGTTTTATCGAATGGCGGATCTGTGATGGACTCTATTTTCTGATTGATAATGGTCACCTGAGGTATGGCAAAGTTTTGCAGGTTACGGCGTTCAATCTTGAAGAGCTTATCGATGTCAATACGAGTCGAATTGCTTTCGCGCGAGGTTTTTTTACCTAGTTGAGAAGATGGTTCATTGGACGATTGCGTCATCTCTTGCGCGGACAACGTGAAGGAGCTTACTAAGACTGTATAGATTACGAAGGACCTGAATAATTTATGTAGCATCATACAAAAAGTGATTGTCAAAGTTAACCTCTTTTAATGAGGCGCAAAGATGAATGATGTAAAACTTTATCAGTCGAAAGAACGTTTAGATGAATAAAAATGGAAGGGTGAACAAGTTAGATGCACTGTGGCTACCTTACCTTAGCAACTCTCGTTGTGATGGGTAAAACGATTCAATGCTGAGATTATTGTATTAACCTGCTGTATTTTTTTCGTCTTGATGGATGGTTAGTTTGATTTTTTGCAGTCGCATTTTTTCTAGTTGCACTACAGTGAAGTCGTAGTTTTCAAAGCGCACCACTTCATTTTGTGAAGGAAATTTACCGGCAATTTCCAATACGAGTCCAGCCAATGAATCGCTTTCTCCGCGTATTGTATCAAACACATCAAGCGGCACGCCTATAATGCGGCAGAAATCATTGATTAATGTTTTGCCTTCAAAGATATAGTTATTGTCATCGATTTTTTTAGCCAACAATTCATCATCATCGAATTCGTCTTTGATTTCCCCGATAATTTCTTCCATGATGTCTTCGAGTGTTACGATGCCGGAAGTGCCTCCAAATTCATCCACCACAATGGCCATGTGATTCCGTTTCATCTGAAATTCTTTCAACAAGGGTTTAATCAATTTGGTTTCATGCACATAATTGACAGTTCTCATCAGAGGATGCCAATCAAAATTCGGTACTTTAATATGCTTCAATAGATCTTTGGAATGTATAATGCCTTTTACATCGTCGAGTGTTTCACTATAGACAGGCATTCGTGAAAAACCGGTGTCGATGACCTGCTTTTTTAATTCATCAAAGGTCCAATTGATATTGATGGCTTCCACATCGTGCCTGTTTCGCATAATCTGTTTTACGGTGATATCGTTAAACTTTACGATGCCTTTAAAGATATTTACTTCTTCTTTCGAAGCCGTATGACCGAGTGTTAGATCAATCGCGTTTTCCATATCCTCATTGCTGATGTCATTCTTGGATCGGTTGCCGAGTCGGCCTTCAATAAAGTAGGTCGATGATACCAAAAAATTACTGACAGGGCTGAAGACTTTATCCAAAAGTTTGATAAAAGGTGCGGTAAAATAGCTAAGTCGTAGATTATTTTGAGTGGCATAAACTTTCGGAAGTACTTCACCAAATAGGACTAAAAAAAAGGTTACGAAAACAACCTGAATGAAAATATTCAGGAATGAAATAAAATGCAAGGGAATGCTTGGAAAAATCTTGTCTATTTGAATAAGGCTATTAAAAAGAAGGTTCGTGCTGATGATGACGCCTATGCTGAGGAAATTATTCCCTATGAGCAATGTGGCCAATAATCGTTTAGGGTTTTCTAATAAGCCCAGGATCGTTTTATAGCCAGCGTCTTCTTTTTGTTTGATGTAATTAATATCCTTGGCCGATAACGAGAAGAAAGCGACTTCAGAGCCTGCGATAAGTGCTGTGAGGATTAACAATAACAGAATAACAAAGGCCAATCCAACCTGGGCATTGGTGTTTAAAGAGGTGGTGAGAAGAGTACTGAGTAAATTTGTATATGCCGAATCAGGGTCCAATTGCTAAGTGATTTCGTTAGGAATAGTAAATTTTAATGGTGCTAATTTACAGATTTGGATGCAAATATATCTAAAAAGGCAATTCATCTGCCAAATCATTTACAAGAGTAGGCGCGATTGAAGCTTGATTATTATTGTGTTGTGTTTGGATGTCCTCAAATTCACTTTTGATTTCTGTTCCCCGTTTATCCAACATCACAAGATTAGAAGCAATCACTTCAGTGATAG
>CAIRSV010000058.1 GCA_903881265.1 uncultured Bacteroidota bacterium | reverse complement strand
CTCAAACCGACATATGTGCCTGATGCAATTCCGGTCATCGAACTTGAACCTTACATTGCGTTATACAATTTACCTGAAGAGAAAATTAGCTTTGCCTACAAACCAATTCCATTAAAACCATTAGCTGTTAGTAATGAAATTAAACGCGAAGACCAAACGAATTTTATCGAAGCCGCCATTGGCAATGTGTCATCACTGAACATAGCTGCTGGATATAATGTTGATCAATTACTAAAAATGCCTTTATATGTTGATTTCAAGCGATCGGCTTCAACTGGAAAATTAGCGAATCAACAAGTCAATAGCACGCACCTCGGCTTATATACGTCCACTGTCGCATACGACCATGATATTACATTAGCCTTAGAAGTAGACCGAGAAAGGTTATCGTATTATGGGTATGACCATCAAGTGTTTTCGTATGAATCGTCTGCTGTCAAACAATCGTTTCAACGTGTTGGCATCACCGCGAACGTTACACCATTGCAACAAAATAAAGCAGGCATTGTGTACAAAGCCGATGCCTATGTGGGTCTTTATACAGATCGTAATTCAGCAGGCGAGTATTCTGTTAAACTAGATGCTCCTGTATCGAAGCAAGTAAAGCCTGGTTTGTGTGTGCATTCGGATGTATTGATTGATGCGAATATATTTCTTACTAGAAATATGAATATTCAAAACAACTCCTTGATTTCGTGGATGCCATCTGTGACCAAGGATATTGATAAGTTTCGGTTCAAAGTTGGATTATATCCAACCCTCGGACAAGAATTTTATTTACTTCCTGATGTTTCTATACAATATCCACTTTCAAAAAAATATGCCAATATTGAACTGGCGTGGCAACAACATATTCGCTTAAATACATTCAGGCAATTAACACAAATCAATCCTTTTATTTTTACCTATAACAAGGTAAGGCAATCTGCCAATACTGAAATTTTTGCCGGATTGAAAGGGAATGCATTGTCGAATATTAGTTATTCAGTTCGATCAGGAATCGCCATCATGAATGGCTTGCCACTTTTTGTCAATGATACATCATTCGACAATAAGCAATTCAGGGTAATCTACGAATCACAAGCCACAGCCTTATTGCTTGATGCAGCCCTTGATTATACAATCAATTCAAACATACAAGCTGGAGCTAATATCAGTTTTCGACCTATATTGCAATTAAAAACCAATCAGGAAGCGTGGCATTATGTACCGTCCGTGATCACCATGTATGGCAAGATGAACGTGATGAAAAACATTGTAGTAAAAAGCGAATTAATTATGATGGCCGGCTCGAAAGCAGCCTTAAAAAGCACCATCAACGGCCCTTCGGATACACACACAATTGGCGCTGGTGTGGATCTAAATGTATCGGCCCGCTATACCTTCTTGAAAAATTGGAATGCCCTATTGGATGTCAACAATTTACTTGGTTCAAACTATCAACGCTGGTATGGATACCCGATGTTTGGCACGCAAGTAATGGCTGGCATTTCTTATTCATTCCGTCAGTTGAAAATAAAGTAATCTTTTCTGTGTCAAACAGCTAACTGACAATCTGCCTTCGCGCGCAATGAAATCGCAGCACGAATAGACAACATGCATAATGAAGAACATCATCAAGTGTCAAGAAAAAAATAGCATCTACGATTCATTGAATGATGGCTAGTTCTTAAAATATTCAATTACCAACATCGCTTTCGCTTGCCCTATGACCTTACTTATATCTGCGAGTGATGCCTGTCTGATTTTATTCACCGAACGAAACGTTTGCAATAAAAGTTGCGCTGTTTTTTCACCAATGCCTTCAATCGTTTCAAGTTCATTTTTAATCGTACCACTGCTTCGTGTCTTACGATGAAAAGTAATGCCGAAACGATGTACTTCATCGCGTATACGCTTTACGAGATTCAGCGACGGACTATTATATGGAAGCTTTAGTGAATCCTTATCACCAGGGTAAAAAATCTCCTCGATATTCTTAGCAAGCCCCACAACCGTGGTTTTACCAAGCATATCAAGTGCGCGAATACTTTCCATAGCCGAGCTTAACTGTCCCTTTCCACCATCGATAATAATAAGTTGCGGAATAGGCTTGCCTTCCTCAAGTACTCGTTTATATCGACGAAAAACTGTTTCTTTCATACTGGCAAAATCATTGATGCCTTCCACGGTCTTGATATGAAAATGACGATATTCTTTTTTAAATGGCAAGGCTTCTTTAAAACAAACCATAGCCGATACCGGATAAGCTCCCTGAAAATTTGAGTTGTCAAAACATTCAATATGCAACGGCAATTCCTTGAGATGCAAATCAAGTTGCAATTGCTTCAACAGATGTAATCGATCTTGATCAGAAGGCTCCTCAAGCATCAAGGCATTTTTACGTCGTTGCTCTTGTATAAAGTAGTTGGCATTCTGTAGCGATAATTCGAGCAGCTTTTTCTTATCGCCCATTTTAGGAACAGTAATGATAATGTCATTGGCAAACTCAATTTGAAATTGCGTGACAATTTCCTTCGAGCTACTTCGAAAACGCTCACGTAATTGCAGCAGCGCATGCGTGATAATTTCCTCATCTTGTTCATCAAGTTTCTTTTCGATACGCACGGAATGCGTCTGCGTAATACTACCCTGCACAATAATCATATAATTGACATAGGCATACTCTTCATTCGACACAATACTGCATACATCCACATTATCAATTTTTGTATTCACGATAATAGAACTGCTTTGATAACTACTAATATATTCAATCTTCTTCTTCACAATCTCGGCCTTTTCAAATTCCAAATTAGCAGCGAGCTCGCTCATTTCCTTCTTATAGTATTTTGTAATCTCACCCATCTTGCCCTTCAATACTTCCTTCACTTGATTGACGTGCCACATATATTCATCGCGTGTTTGAAATGCCGCACATGGCGCTTTACAATTTCCGATATGGTATTCGAGACACTCTTTGTATTTGCCTTGCGCAATGGTCTTTTCTGTTAGCGGTAATTTGCAGGAACGTATGGGAATTGTTTGTCGCATCAGCTCAAGAATAGAACGCACATGATCGACATTCGTATACGGACCGAGATATTCTGACCCATCTTTAATAACACGACGGGTTAAAAATATGCGCGGAAATTCTTCCTTCTTGATAACGATATACGGATAACTTCGATCGTCTTTCAGCGCTAGATTATACTTGGGTTGATATTGTTTAATCAACGAATTTTCGAGCAATAAGGCGTCCTGTTCCGTATCAACGATCGTGAATTCCATACGCACAATTTCAGACACCAAGATGCGCGTCTTGAAGTAATCGATCTGCTTGTTGAAATAAGAGCTAACGCGTTTACGAAGATGCTTAGCCTTTCCAACATAAATAATCACATCGTCGATATTGTAATATTTATAAATGCCGGGCTTGACAGGAATTGAAGGGAGGATATGTGCGAATTCTTCTTTGGTCACAGCTGCGAAAATAAGAAGTTTCCACCGATTGGAATAGTGTAATTACATCAACAGAGATAAGCGCTTAATTTAGAAAGGTCAAGGTCTGCACCTTCGTTCTCGCTTTCATAAAAGGATATTTCTTTGTCTCCTGCACCTGCAAGGTTCGTTTGTTGACAAACAACAATTTATATTCTGTTGTGGTAAAGAAACCTGCATCCCTTGTTTCGGCATACAAGGTCATAATTTTATTTTCTGGCTTCTTGGCTGTGATGCTCATTTTAGAGGTGATCTCATTTGGGTCGATCGCGGTTAATAACAGGGTCAACTTATTATATATGGTATCGGTAAAGACATTGATATCATAATGTTTGTCGAGTTTTTTCTGATACAAATTTGCTTTCAAAAAAGGTGCTTTCAAGGCGTCCCAATCCACATCCTTGGCTTTAAGAAAACTAGAATCCTTGCGTCCATGTTCGATGGTCATCAATTTAAATGTGTAAGGCGCTTTCTGATATGGCGCAAGATTATCGTTGAAAATCATAGCCACATCAGGATAGTTGACCATAGAATCACCATCATATACTTTCGCTGGACCGCAAGCAGACATGCACAACGAAAAAAGAATCCATAAAAAGATACATGTCAATTTATTCATAGTCCCTACCATTAGATTTTTACTTTATACTTTAATTGCTGAAGCAGTTGCACCACCTTAACCTTATAATCACCTTGAATAATGATTTGCGCATCTTTGGCTGAGCCTCCTGTACCACATTTCGTTTTAAGATTTTTTCCAAGTATTTCAAGATCTTCTTGCTTGCCAATAAACCCTGTGATGAGTGTCACAACCTTGCCTGCACGATGTTTACTGTCGAGCGCTACCTTTAATTGTTGCTGCTCGGGTAGCAAGGTTTCCTGCTCTTCGAATGCTTCCTCCTTAAAGGCATCGGGGTTGGTTGAGAAAACGAATCCACCGGTAAAAACTTTTTTCTTATTCATCGCGTACTTATAAAGATTCAATATGTTGTGGAACAATTAATTTCATTGCGTTTGGCAATACGTTTATATCGCATTGTCCATGACACGTATGCGCATCGCCATCGGTTTGAAAATACTGTAACTGACGTCCTGTAATATGTATTTTTTTTGCCCGAATATAAATGCAATTTTTATTGGTAATTAATTTTTTTCTCCAACCATCCAATACAAATCTGAATCCATTCCAAACAGTTATTTTCTTCACCAACATTATATCCAACATACCATCTTGCAATGTTGCTTCCGGGGCAATTTCAAAACCGTATCCAAATTCTTTTCCATTAGCGATACTCAAGAAGAACGCTTTTTCAGTGAGCGTTTCT
>CAIRSV010000057.1 GCA_903881265.1 uncultured Bacteroidota bacterium | reverse complement strand
TCCAGGCCTAGATATATTTTTTGATAAAAATTATAAGCCTACAAATAATTGGAAAATAAACGGCAAAAAAGTCAAACGAATTATATGGGCTGTTCATCATTCATTGCATGATGCTAAAAATTATTTTGCTTTTTCTAATTTCAAAAAGTTACATCAAGAAATGTTAGATGTAGCGAAAGAATATGACAATGAAATTCAATTTGTCTTTAACCCACATCAACTACTTAAGCCTAAACTCTATTTAGAACCTGATTGGGGAAAAATGAAAACGGATGCCTATTTTGAAAAATGGAATCAACTAGATAATGGGCAAGTGAATGAGTCAGAATATGTTGATTTGTTTCTCACGTCGGACGCCATCATTGTCGATAGCGTTTCTTTTTTAACTGAATACTTATGTGTTAACAAGCCATCACTATATATCATGCGTGTTAAAGACCAACTTGATACATTTAATGAATATGGAAAAAAAATGGCTGACTTACATTACCACGGCAGTGACATATCCGATGTGCGATTTTTTTTAAACAACATTGTCTTAAAAGGAAATGATTCCTTAAAAGAAGAAAGAGAGCACTTTGTAAGGAATTATCTTACGCCACCTTTTAGCTCTTCAGCCGCGGAAAATATTTACAGGGCTATAAAAAATCACGTGAATTATCTTTGAATTATTTTTACTTTAGAATGCGTTAAATTTGAACATTAACCCATCCAAATAGAAATACATTTACAATCAATGCGGTCCACTTCATTAAAATCAAAAACCATCAATGGCCTCATATGGAGTTCCATTGACAAATTTGCTTTTTTGCTCATTAGTTTCCTTATTGGATTACTCCTTGCGCGCATGTTAATGCCTTCTGATTACGGATTAATAGGCATGTTGACCATTTTTATGGCTATATCACAAGTGTTGGTCACAAGTGGCTTTTCAAGTGCATTAATTCAAAAACATACGCCAACCGATGTTGATTACTCTACCGTATTTTATTTTAATTTAGCCATTGCACTTTGCTTTTATCTTATCATGTACATCTCGGCTCCTTTGATTGCATCTTTTTATAAAGCACCGCTGCTTACAATGATTACAAGAGTATTATCGCTTAGTATAATCATCAATTCCTTATCGCTGGTTCAGCAAACACGCTTACGCATCATCTTAGATTTTAAGACGCAGGCAAAAATTTCGTTGATTGCAGTAATCATAAGCGGCTCATTAGGGGTCTGGTCAGCCTATCATGGATATGGTGTTTGGTCTCTCGTGATACTGAATCTTTCATCAGAATCAATAAAAACGCTATTGTTCTTTTATTATAATAGATGGATGCCATCCTTGACGTTTAGTGTTGCCTCATTTAAGGAACTGTTTCGGTTTTCCTCGCGTTTACTGGCGGCATCCCTAGTGTCCAATATTGTGACAAATATGTATTCTATGCTGGTAGGCAAATATTTTTCAGCGAGACAATTAGGTTTTTATACCAATGCAAAACAGTATCCCGAATACATATCATCTCCGATAGGCAATGTTTTACTCAATGTAAGTTTACCTGTATTGGTTTCACTAAAAAGTGAAAAGGAAACTATGGTGAGTGTGTATAGCCGCCTGATGCGTGCCACCGTTTTCTTTATCATGCCTGTTTTAACTTTGTTTGCCATTTTATCTGAATCATTTGTACGCTTTTTTTTAACAGAAAAATGGATATCAGTGGTGCCATTAATACACTGGATGGCTTTCACTTCATTAGTTGCTCCTTTGTGTGCCTTTAATATGATGATGATAAGTGTAATCGGACGAACTGATTTGATTTTAAAAGTCGAGCTTATAAAACTGCCTATTACTATTGCGGCCTTGTTCATTACGATTCCTCTTGGGTTACAAGCCATTGTCATCGGGCATTTTATCAGCATGATTGTGAATTACGTTATTACGGCCTATTGTACAGGTAAATATTTTGATTATGGCGCGTTGAAACAACTAAACGAAATAAAAAAAGTGGTCGTTGCTACTGTACTAATGGCGGTCGTTGTTTTTGCTTGCAGCCATTTCATTTCGAATGACTTCATCAAACTTCTCCTTGGAGGCTCTGTCGGCATAAGTGTTTTTTTTCTCAGCGCCTTTTTAATGAAAATAGAAGAAATAAACGATATCAAGGACCTGATACAGAATAATCTTTTAAACAAACTGAAAAGTTGAAGAAACAAACTGACGACATGAACGACGATGCCAAACTGAAGAAATTTTCTACATTATTGCCATCATCAAATTCATCTCACAACAACTAGTTTACAAATTTATTATTTTGCAAGGCCGGGTGTAACGTATTTTGTTTCACCAATTATGCACTTGACCTTTCTATTTTTTCTACTGTTGCCAAACACGTAAATGCTCACTTATTGTATATCGCCGATGAATCAAAAGACATTTCTACCATAAAAAATATCCACGAATCCTTTCACATTGACTTAGATAGGCTTGATGACATTGTAAGGCATTGGATCACATAATGTGAGTATACATCGATTACGTATCACTGTTTGATGTATAAGCAGAGGCATACACTTTTGCAAGAATGTTAGCCAAGAACCCTGGCCAAAATTGCCTGAACATATTCAAGTCCTCTGTATATCGGGAATGATTTTCGATACCGATTGACGATAATGAATCTGAATGAATTCGGCGTTTTAAAAGCACCCTCCTTGCATAAAAAAATCGCCCCTCCATTTTTGCCATATTGCACCAAATTTGCCAATCGATTGTATTGACATTGTGTGCCAAATCTTCAGGCATTTGGAAACCAGATAAATTTTCAAGATTATACATGATGGTTGGCGCCGCAATCGGATTTCCAAGTGATAATAATCTCGACTTCCAGAATCTAGTACTTAGATGTGATTTGAACGGCATACAGGTTTTAAGTATCAATCGCTTTACTTTAAGCATGAGGGTAACCGGTCTTTCTTGTCCATCGATTAGTTCAGAATAGTTTGTAAAGCAGATCAAGGTATCCTTATACTTCGTGGCAGCTGCGATACAAGTTGCTGTATAGTCAGGCAAATAAAGATCGTCTTGATGCGCCATAGTAACATATTTTGTTTTTACTTGCCGCAGGCCAAAATTATTGTCATGTACAACACCCTTCCCCGATTCGGTAACAAAAAGCTCAACACCAAATTTCGCTGCCATATCAGTGATATACGTCGAAGGCGTTGACGTGCATATAAAAACATCACTTTTACTTGATTGATTCATCAGTGATTCTAAACAGTCAGACAAAAAAGGGCTGTCTTTATAGGCAAGCACCACAAAACTATGATCATTCATTTACTTAATAATTAATACTTATTCAAATCAATATGCCCCACTATTTACGTTTACAGCGCAAAAAACCTCCTAGATTCTGATCTATTATAGCAGCTGTATTTGATACCTAGAATCAACAAACATCCACTCCCAAAGGAAACTTTCATGGACAGATTCAACATTACTTTTCAAAACAACTGGGGAAATAAAAGGCACTTTTGTGGCACTCATAGTATGATGCAGTGTAATTAATTGTTGCGTGTTCGTATCGGTATGCATCCATACAGTCGTTGTTTCTTGCATACTCGCCAAGAAAGTAGAAATAAGAAAAATAAGGATGAACGGAAAGTTCCAAAGCAAGGTCTTTCCTACAACTCTAATCTCAGGCATCATGTTTTGCGACATCTTGCCAAGGTAATTTCGAATGCCTAGATCGCAAGGCAAACCTACATTAAAAGATAATTAGAATTTTTTTGAGAACTTCAAAACGAAGGTGGTTCCTTGATTTTTTGATGAATTGACCATGATGCTTGCCTTATGAAAATCAGTAATTAGTTTTACAATAGCTAATCCCAAACCATGTCCAGATATGTTCGAAGTTTTATCCGCTCTATAAAAAGGTCCAAAAATATGCTCTTGTTCAGATAGCGTCATGCCTTGCCCGTTATCGGTAAATGACAAATCGATTGAATCATTCTGCACAGCAAACTCGATTTTTACTGAATTATCCGAACTGAACTTACACGCATTATCGATTATATTAAGCAAGGCAATTTTAAGAAGTGCTTCATTTGCCTGAATAATCAATCCATCTTGATTTTGTGGCAAGTTGATCAACCTGATTTTAATAGTACTTAAAGGATTCAACTTAGCATAATATTCCTTGCAATGCCACACCACATCATCAATTCGAACATTTTGCAACACCACACCAAGGTTCATTTCGTATGAGAGTCGAGAAAAATCAATCAGATCAATCGTGGTCTTATTCAAATGAGCAAGATCTTCCAACACCGACTCAATCGTCTGTTGATATTCATCCTCAGTGCGACGCTTTAATTGCAGCACCTGCAATTGTGATGTAATGGATGTCAATGGATTTTTCATTTCATGTGATACGGCAGAAAGAAAAATCTTTTGAAGTTTAATTGAATTCTGAATCTTAACCAACAGCATATTAAAGGTTTGAGCAAGCCTTCCAATTTCATCACGTGCATTCACTACCTTAAGCCTGGCCTCAAGCGATTCAATCGGCAGATTATTAACCTGCGAAATCACATCAGACAATGGCGCAAGTGCCCGTTGCGCAAATAGCCGTCCTGCTATCGACACAATGATAATACTGACCCCATACAATATTGTCAGCAACCTAAATAAGAACGCGTTCTTAGCCAAGCTTTCCCAATCCACATCACCTGCTATAATAATCGCTCCATCATATTTACCCGGATAGGTTTTGCCAAGTACCCTGTAATTCCCAACGACAAATTCTACCGATTGTTCTTCTTTAATTTTAGCAAGAAATGACGTACTAATGTGATAGTCAATCGTGTCAAGGGTTGAATAAATCAGTTTCCCTTCTTTGTTGTAAATAGTGATATCCTCGTGCGACTCAGGAAATCGCATCAAATCATTAATCCCACGCAACGAAGCCGAATCAATGTTATTGTAGTTAAAATAAAGTTCAGCAGTGGCATCTGCCTTGTGTCCTATTTTTCGATAAAATTCATTTTTCCTGTTTTGATACAATGATGCGTAAATGATCGAAAAACAAAAAAGAATGATGCAAGCAACCAAGATGATGAACTGTATGGTAAGTTTGGTTCTGATTTGCATAACTCATCAATGCGATTTAAATATGTAACCAATACCCTTTCGAGTTTGAATATATTTCACGGCGTTATCATGAGAAATTTTATTTCGGACATAACTGATATATACCTCCAAAATATTTGTTCCTGGATCAAAATCAAGCCCCCAAACGTGCTCAATAATTTGCTCCTTCGTGAGAAGGATTTCTTTGTGCAACATAAAATATTCTAGCAAATGAAATTCCTTGGCGGTCAATTGAATTGGATTGCTATTACTGAATACCTCTTTTGTGTCGATGTTAAGTGTTAAGCCTTCATATTCAATTAAATTAACAACAGCAACCTCTTCTGTTGAGCGTTTCAACAATGCCTTCACTCTCGCCAATAATTCTTTAAAGTCGAATGGCTTTACGAGGTAATCATCACTTCCTAATTCAAAACCCTTTAACTTATCCTCTGTTAAACCTAAAGCAGACAAAATAAGAATCGGCACTGATTTGTTTTTCTCCCTCACTTTCTGACATACTTCAAAACCATCAACCTTTGGCATTAAAATATCAGTAATAATTAAGTCGTAATGATTGGCATGAATCATGGATAATCCCTGCTCCCCATCATGCGCATATTCAACATCATACCCATTTTCTAACAGTCCCTTCGTTATTGTAGTGACAGTTTTAACCTCGTCTTCAAGCATGAGAATTTTATACATAGTTAGTATCGAGCGTTGAAAGAAAAATACCTTAGCCTTGCATCGAACGCTAAAAGTAATAATAAATAAGATATCTCGACATTAATTCTGAATAAGCTACATCAAATTATTGACTATATAAAAGTAGACGTCAACAATCAATAGCTTTTACTGCAGCTATTCACTGCAAAGAAAACTCATTCTATCTCTTCGATTTCCAATGCATGACACATCCTATCACGTCTGCTTTTTTTGTAGCGCAATATGGCAACCACTCGATCCGCAACAACCCGTATTACTCAAGGCCTGAAACAAAAAAATAGCTGCAATAAAACCAGCAACCAAGTCATTCATACGAAAGGCTTGTATTGCAATAGCAATACCGAGACCTAAGCGAAAGAATCGCATCAAGTGCCAACCAGTGAATAGTCGATGCATCATCCTTTAATCCTATTTTGAAGGGCGCTCCAACTACCTCCATTATGCACAATCTTATATCCGTTTGCTTTAAGTATACTTTTAGCAGATGCACTGCGCATACCCGAAGCACAGCAGGTAATAATTGGTTGATTCTTATCGTTCAAATGCTTCAGATTATTGTTTAATTGATCCACTGCAATATTCATCGATCCTTTTATATGCCCACTTGCGTATTCGCCTTTACTGCGCACGTCAAGGATGATAGCACCTTGTTTAACAAGAGCTTCGTAATCTGTTTTAGGGCCTAAGCCAAAAAGTTGTTTTAATGTTTGTAACATATGTGATTATAGTATTTGTGATTGAAAATAATTAACGTCGAGCCATGAACCTCCGTTCACACAATCAATGCCATGTTGTAAGAGAAAGCGTTGTGCTTGACCACTTCGTCCGCCTGATGCACAACATAAGACAAGTGGCATCTTCATTGACTTAATTTCATTGATGTTGAAATGAATGTCTTGCAAGGGTATATTAAAAGAGCCGGTGACATGACCGCCCATAAACTCGTCTCGAGTACGGACATCGAGAATAGTCCCTTTTTTTTCTTTAATGATGTGTTCGATAGTCATAGTAGTGATATTTATTTTTGGAATAGATTAAACAACAACCCTCCCAACAAAGCTCCGTAAAGCGTGCTATTCAAAGGTTTTGATGTAATGGCACAAGTTCCGCTTGCGCAACCTACAAAATGATAGTATACATAGCCTAACAAGGCCCCCACCAACAACCCAACAAGCGTTACCCGGTATTTAGTTAGTAGATTCATTGCGCATCAGATTTTTTCTTTGTCGATAAGCCAAACGGGAGATAGAGCGGACAAAAACTCAAATAACTAGTTGCCACCATAATAACACCAAGGACCATGAACGCCATGCCAGGTATCCCTGCTATCTGTCGTGCAAGGTATAAGAAAGCAATCACTCCGGCAATAAAGAGTCGAATAACCTTGTCTGCGGTTCCAATGTTTTGTTTCATATAAATTGAATGTTAAAATGAGTCAAATTTCCGATTGCAAAGGTGAAACAATTCGATATCTCCCATGGCTACTTTTGTTACATAAGTATAATTTTATTTCTGCCTAACTTTACCATCCCCTCTTGTTCCATCTGTTTCAACAAGCGCGAAACGACAACCCTCGCAGTCCCTAATTCAGTTGCTATATTTTCATGGGTCACCACAAGGGTCTTGCTTGCAGTCAGTTCGCATTTCTTACGTATAAAATCAAGCAGCCTTTCGTCCATCTTCTTAAATGCCACCGCGTTCACAACTTCGAGTAATTCCTCAAATCGTTTGTGGTAGAGACGAAAAATATAATCGAGCCATTCAGGAAAATCCTTGATAAGCTGTGTCACTTTATCGATAGGAATAAAAAGAATTTCAGTCTCTTCTTCAGCAATCGCCTTCACTTTGCTCGTATCATGATGAATGCCTCCAAGAAACGACATAATACAACTCTCACCTGCTTGAATATAATACAACAAGAGTTCTCTTCCGTCTTCGTCAGAACGCATAACTCTGATACTGCCCTTAGTCACAATTGGAATCGCTCTGATATAAGCATTCTCATTTAGTATGATATCTCCTTCGGCAAATCGTTTCGAAACGCCATATTCAACAAGCTTCTCCCTGATTTTAGGAGTCGCTTTAAATTCAATCAATTGATTTTCTTCCATCGGGCAAAGATAAAGCTTACCACCTACTTTCAAGATGAAACGCAATAACTAGACATTCCTTTGCACTAACTAAAAATATGATTTTTATCATGAAGCACTTAAAAACAATACCATCGTAAGAATAAAAAGCAGACTTGTTATGACCGAGGTCATAAGCCATGATATCATTCCGAAATAGCTTTGTTTAACAAAAAAATAAAGCATGAAAAAAATAATCTTGTTTTCGTTTATTACAGCCACTTTGCTCATAGCCGCTTGTAGTGAATCAGGTACAAAAAGCGGAGAAAATTCAAGTGAATCTGCACCTGAAAGTATGGTAAGCGATGATGCATCGCCGTATGATCCAACGCGTGGCGAAGGTAAATTCAGTGCCGATAATGTAAAACTTGCCCCAAGCGTCGATGAAAAATTAGCAGAGGTCGGCGCCGCCATTCAATCGGTTAAATGCGGTGCTTGTCATAAACTCACAGACGAAAAACTCGTTGGCCCCGGATGGAAAGGAATCACCCATCGTAGGACACCACATTGGATTATGAATTTCATTACCAATCCAGATCCGATGATTGATAAGGATCCTGAGGTTCAATCGCAATTAGAAATTTGTCTAGTGCGTATGCCCAATCAAAGTTTAACGGATGAAGATGCACGTAACCTCCTCGAATTCATGCGTAAGAATGACCAATAATTTACTTCACAATAAATCAAAATAGATAATATGAAAAGTACACTATTTAAAATCGGATTTGTTCTTCTAACATCCGCAGTTTTTATGGGAGGCTGCAAACCCAATAATGCAGGGAACGCCGTTTCAGGCGATGCATCAAAAGCCTATGTTGCACCGGGCAAGTATGATGAATTCTACAACTTCGTAAGTGGCGGCCGAAGGATTTTATATATGCAAATGTAACCATACAAGCAATCGAGTACTTGTTTGCTTATATGACTTTAATCATGTTTCATGTCACTGCGTTAACAACCCACCACAATAGACATTGCGTGTCAATACAGAATTAAATAGCCATACGCCAACTAAGAACCCCTATACAATACATCTTACACGAATGACGTGATTGCAGGAGAAAGGAAATACGATAGGATTAGAAAAACTATATTAATTTTAAGGCTTGTAAGAATTAAATCAATATCCTGCGATGTAAGAAATATTATACCACTGTATTAAAACACAACTACATTCATTTTTAGATTTCTCCACACAGATGAAAAATATATTCCTCATTCTACTTCTCAGTTTTAACGTACTTTCTATCCATGCCTCAACGCATTCTGTGGCGCGGATATGGAATGAAATGCAATTGAATGCCATTCGTATCGATGCGGCGAGGCCACCGGTTCAAGCACGGAATTTGTTTCATGTTTCGTTAGCGATGTATGATGCATGGGCCGCGTATGACAGTATCGCAAGTACCTATCTTCTTGGCAACACCATCAATGGTGTCACCTATTCGTTTAGTGGCATTCCTGTGCCGGCAAATATTAATGCCGCGCGCAATAAAGCCATTAGTTACGCCGCGTATCGGGTATTGCAAAATCGCTATTCACTTTCACCAAACTGGTATACAACAAGTTTGAAATTAGATAGTGCATTTCTAAGCTTGGGTTATGATAATTCAATTGTGACAACCAATTATGCGAATGGCGATCCGGCGGAACTTGGTAATTATATTGCACAGCAGATCATTGCCATGGGCTATAACGACGGTGCCAATCAAATTAATAACTATGCCGGCACAGGCTATACACCTAACAACTCACCCTTGTTTTTATTTTATCCAGGCAATGCAACTATGACGAACGTCAACTCATGGCAACCACTTTCATATTTAACATGCATCGATCAGAATGGTATACCGTGCGGTTCAAGCACACCAAATTTCGTATGTCCATTGTGGGGCAAGGTATTGCCGTTTTCCATGCCAACATCAACAGCAACAATGTACAATCGAAGTGGCGTCAGCTATCCAGTTTATTTTGATCCAGGCATACCGCCTTTACTGAACACAAGCAACGTGAATGACTCATCGAGTCAACTATTAAAATGGGGGCATTCGATGGTCGCTTCATGGTCATCACACTTAGATCCAAGCGACCCTACCCTATGGGATATTTCGCCAAATGGCAAAGGTAATATACAAAGCTACCCTACGACATACTCGCTATCATCACTTCAATCGTTTTACAATTTCACCACAGGGGCTTCTATGGGCAATGGTTATACTGCGAACCCTATCACTGGATTAGCCTACCCCACTCAAAATGTCAAGCGAGGCGATTATACACGCGTTGCTTCGCAATATTGGGCTGATGGACCCAATTCTGAGACACCGCCCGGACATTGGTTTACCTTGTTAAATAATGTGAGTGACTACCCAGGTTTTCAGAAAAAAATAGGTGGTGCCGGCCCTCTTTGTTCTGATCTAGAATGGGATGTCAAATCATACTTTTCATTAGGATCAGCGATGCACGATGCGGCCATCGCATGTTGGGGAATCAAAGGTTGGTACGACTCGCCACGCCCTATTTCTATGATTCGAAAAATGGCGGAACTTGGACAATGCTCTAATCCATTACTACCTCACTATCACCCAGGTGGACTTCAATTAATCACAGGTTATATTGAATTGGTCACACTCAGCGATCCGGCTTCTTTACGAGGTGTTGGCAATGTGAATGTGCATAAAATCAAACTGAAAGCATGGAAAGGATTTTCAAACATCTTCACCTCGAACGGAATACCTATTAATGCGGCGGGTGTTGGATGGATATTAGCAGAAAACTGGATGCCTTATCAACGCGAAACATTTGTTTCACCTCCTTTCGCAGGTTATACATCAGGCCATTCAACTTACTCTCGCGCTGGCGCTGTTTGTCTAACAAACTTAACAGGAAGCCCTTATTTTCCGGGTGGCTTGGCAGAATATATCATCCCTGCCAATAGCAATTTTATTGGCTTTGAGAAAAGTCCAACCACGCAAATAAAACTTCAATGGGCTTCCTACATGGATGCGTCCGACGAAGCAAGTCTCTCTAGAATTTGGGGCGGCATACATCCTCCGTTTGACGATTTGCCGGGGCGTGCAATTGGCGAACAGATAGGGAATCAAACATTCAACAAAGCCAAATCCTATTTCGACCATCAGGTAGTTTCTGTGTCGATTGTTTGCAATCCAGCGAATCCTGTTTGCACTGCCTCAACGATCACACTTTATGCGAGCACACAACATGCGCCTGCTACTACAATATTTACATGGAAAAAAAACGGAGTGATCATCAGCAGCGGCAATGTCGATTCTATTCATGTTAGTTCATTTACCAACGGCGATGTATTCATCTGTGAAATTACAGCCATCGGATACACCGTTGCCAGCAATTCAATTGAGATCAATTCGAACTGTCCGCCCTATGCATTACCCATCAAAGTAATGCTTCAAGGTTATTACATCGGTAACGGTTTCATGAGTGCCGTACTTGCCAATCAAGGTATGGGCGCTGACCCAATGCTAACCGATTCGATTGATATTGAATTACATTCTATCCAAGCACCCTATCAATGGATTGAAACAAGCAGAGTGCCATTAATGACTGACGGTTCGGCTGTGGGACAATTCTCATCATCGATTGACGATTATTTTATTGCCATCAAACATCGTAATACAATCGAAACTTGGTCTGCCGAACCTGTGACTATCGGGACAAGCATTCCCTATGACTTCTCCATTTCTAGAAATAACAGCTATGGCAATAATGTGACCGAAGTTGAAAATAACATTTGGGCATTCTATACTGGCGAATTAAACAACGATAATAACATTGACCTCATTGACCTTGCATTCTTAGAAACTGATATCAGTACATTCTCGTTTGGATACAAAAACTCAGATATAAATGGTGATGGTAATGTGGACCTCTTAGACTCACCGATGATTGAAGACAATGTAAGCAATTTCATCTTCTCAATGCATCCATAAGAAAACGCTGATTTATTGTACTTCGTAACAACCAATGCTTGGTGTGCTTGCTCTAGTCAAACCATCAAGATCATCAATGACTCCCGGTATGTTTATACCCGCTAAGGCAACCGGCGACGTTGATAATGGATGATAATCCCAAGCGCTGTAGTCCTTAAATTGAGGCGAACTATTCAAGATGAGGTTATTGCTCACCACATTACTCAAGGCTGTGGTGCGTTTAATGACACAATTATTCAAGGTTACATTATAAGCCCATTCATTTTTTTTACCGAAAAGAATTTCATCATCCAATGGACCGTACACAATACAGTTTGTAAACGTCGCATTCAAGTCATGACCTACGTAACCCGTCAGACTTGTATCTCTATAGTTCAGGATAGCCGCTGTTGGTTCTTGCGAATGATTAATTCCTAATCCCCCGTAGGTGGCTAGCGTACAATAGTTAAAGATATATGTGCCTCCTTCAAGGATGGCCAAATTCTGCGACCCGCAAGTATGAATCAAACAATTATCAGCTCTGATATAGGCATTAAAGGCAAGGATACCATAACCAAGTGAATTCTCAATGATGGTATTCTTTAACTCAAGTGTTGGATTATTGATATCAAAATAATTAGGTGGCTGCACATAGATGGCAGCGTCCGTAAATCCTGCATTTTTGATTACCGCATAATTGATATGTGACTTTTCGCTAGCGCCCAAAAAATGGATCCCTCTCCATTCGCCAGGATAATCTTTGTATCCAAAATAATCACGATCTAAGCGGTCTCCTTGAAAGATAACGCTGTCTTGTTTGGTTCCATAGACATTCAATGTGCCCTTGACATATAATTTACTATCCTGATGCATATAAATCCTGCAGCCTTTCTGTATCGTCAGAATATTCAATGAATCGATCATTGCCGAGTGAACGATCACATACGGCTTATCATTCACCCAAGTTTGAGATGTTAATACCGAATCGGAAATATAGTGCGCATCTTGCCCGTACGCTTCAAGTGGCACATCACGTTGTTGACCGTTCAATGTCATCTGCACCGCATCATTCACGATAAACGGATTCAGTCCCGAAGTTGGATTCACCGTCAACGCAACGAAGACATAGATACTGTCATTCGCTGCAATCTCTACTTGCTGAATATCTCTCGTCGACACACCATCTATATTCATACGAAACATAGAATTAGCACCTCCGGCTAGTTTAATCCGATCGAGTCGGATTCTTTTTTTATTGGTATTATAAATCTTAAATGATCGTGTCACACTTCCAATCGTGGTGAAGACAGTGGCAAATTTCAGCGTATCGGTTGAAAAAGAGAGTTGTCCGCCACTCGTCAGCAATTGATCTTTTTTGCACGACGTCAACGACTGCGCAATAAGGACAAAAAGACAACATAGGTGAAACAGATTGATTCTGAAGTTGGGCATGTAGAAAAATATAAATTCGTTAAACAGTTGCAGGCAAAAGTAACGTAAAAATGATTATTCTATTGCATAGGCAAGTGTCAATAGACTGATTTTAGTATCAGGCACTTTTACTATTTCTCTGGCACACGACTCTAATGTCGATCCTGTTGTAAGCACATCATCGACAAGCAGGATATGCTTACCAATCAATGATGAAGCATTTGCGACCTCAAACGCACCCTTGACATTTTCAATTCGCTGTGCGATTGTCATTGACGTCTGACTTTTTGTATTCTTTCTTCGCAGCACAGCATCCGTATCGACAGGAATATCCAAAATCTCACTTAATCCTCTGGCAATACATTCACTTTGGTTATACCCTCTCGACTTCAGTTTCTGCTTAGACAATGGCACAGGTAGTATCACATCAATTTCACTGATCCATTCGCTATCCAATAATTCATGCCCAAATCGACGTCCCAATTCAATTCCAATGTCCTTTTTATTCTTGTACTTGAGTGCATGCAATACTTCTTGGATCCGTGTATCCTTGTTGAAATAATACATCGAACTAGCATGCTGAATGGGTATTCGCCCAACAAAGCGCTGTTCAACAGGATTCGGAGACTGAAGATGAAAGTTTGTCTTTGGCATCGCTATCCAGCACGAGACACAAAGCCATTTTTCATTTCCTAGCAATTCGTCACCGCATGCTTCACACGAAGTCGGATAAAACAAGTTAAGAACATCCCTGAATATTCTTGATAAGGACATCATGGATGAAAATTAAAATAAGGTATTGTATAATTCTTCAATCGTACTGACAAAACTGATCTGAATCTTGAAGCTTGATGAAATACTTTTCTTGTTGAATTTTGAGACAACGATTTTTTCAAACCCAAGTTTTTCAGCTTCTGCAATGCGCTGTTCAATTCGACTAACCGCTCGTACCTCGCCGCTTAATCCTACTTCGCCAACAAAACAAATACTCATCGGTATAGGCTTATCTTCATAGGAAGAGAGCAAAGCACAAATCACCGCTAAATCGATTGCAGGATCTTCGACTTTGATACCGCCAGCCATATTCAAAAAAACATCCTTGACGCCAAAATGAAACCCACCCCGTTTCTCTAATACGGCTAGTAAAAGTTGCAGTCGACGCAAATCATAACCAGTAACTGTACGTTGAGGAGTGCCATACACGGCATGTGTGACAAGCGCTTGCGTTTCAATCAGTAAAGGTCTAGCTCCTTCCATCATTGCTGCAATTGCAACACCACTCAATTGATCATCCTTTTGAGTAATTAATATGTCAGATGGATTGGAAATTTGTTTCAATCCTCCTTCGCTCATCTCATAGATTCCCAATTCGCTTCCGTTGCCGAATCGGTTTTTAGTTGTCCGAAGTATCCTATACGCGTAATGTCTATCCCCTTCGAATTGAAGCACAGTATCAACCATATGCTCTAATACTTTCGGACCGGCTATATTGCCATCCTTGGTGATATGACCGATAATAAAAACAGGCGTATTGGTCGCTTTAGCAAAACGAACAATCTCTGCGGTGCACTCTCTGACTTGACTCACACTACCTGGCGCGCTTTCGATAAACTGCGATTCTAATGTCTGTATTGAATCGATGACGACCAACTGCGGTTTGATTTTTTTGATCTCATTAAAGATCGTCTGCGTGTCGGTGGATGTAAGCAAATAGAAATTATCGTTGGCGATTTTTAGACGATCAGCTCTCATTTTAATCTGCTGAAGACTCTCTTCACCACTGATATACAAGGTTGTGATAGTGTTCATCTGAAGACAAGCTTGTAAAAACAATGTGCTCTTTCCGATACCAGGTTCACCGGCAACAAGAATAACCGAACCTTCTACGATGCCTCCACCCAGCACTCGGTTCAGCTCATTATCTTTTGTACGAATTCGAACAGTTTCGCTTTCTACTATGTCACCTAATTTTTTTGATCTCGTGTTTTTAGAATCGCTTTGTTCATCTTCCCAAATTTCTTTCTTGTTGTCCTTATGGATGATTTCCTCTACGAATGTATTCCATGAATTACATGAAGGGCATTTACCTTGCCACTTCGCACTTTCTGTTCCGCATTGCTGACAAATGAAGGTTGTTTTATTTTTTGACAAAGGAAATTGTTTGATTGAGGTTACGTAATAATGATATGATACTAAGAAATAAAGTTAGTAGAAAATTGTTGATTGGTATTGATTCGTTTTGTTCTAACTCAATTTTCACCATGATCCTTTTTTATAAAAATTAGGCTCGTTAAATCAGTTGTTTTGAACGCTATAAGACAATGCGTATTTCATGAATTAAAATAGAAAGGGCTACCAAGTGATTGATAGCCCATTTCTTACTAACCCATAAAATTCAATGCTAAAGTACAGCCTTAATGAGTCATTTCAAAAAAATTTATTGGCAAACTTCAAAAAAATTACAATTGAATGTAAAATCCGATGATTTAAATGCGACATAATGGCACATATTCAATAATTTCGACAGACTTTATGACTTAAATTATCATACAATCTATATTGGGCTTATATTTGCTTCAAATTACTAAAAAATATAATACAATGGGAATTTATGTAGGTTATTATCTGATTGCAGGGGTTATGTTCCTGATTGGGATGTTGGTCAGCAATCGTCTAAAAGCAAAAGTGACAGAATATAGTCAACTTCCCCTGTCAAATGGCATGAGTGGAAAAGAGATTGCTGAAAAAATGCTGCGCGATAATGGCATTTATGACGTGCAAGTCATTAGCACACAGGGCTTCTTATCGGATCATTATAATCCGGAAGACAAAACAGTCAACCTCAGTCAGGATGTATTTGAAGGAAGAAGCATCAGTTCAGCCGCTATAGCCGCGCACGAATGCGGTCATGCTGTTCAACACGCTACCCAATATAGTATGTTGCAAATGAGAAGCAAGATGGTTCCTGCCGTGAAGATAGGTACCAATCTATCGCAATGGATCATCATGGCGGGTATCGGTATGATGGGATTTGGACATGGCAATCAAACTATTTTTCTACTAGGCATTGTCCTTTTCTCGATTACCACCATCTTCTCTGTAATCACCTTGCCGGTAGAATATGACGCCAGCAACAGAGCCCTTGCTTGGATGGAATCGAGCTATTTGACTACCGGCGAGGAGCACGACAAGGCAAAAGACGCATTAAAGTGGGCCGCTCGTACCTATGTTGTCGCTGCTATTAGTTCAGTAGCCACCTTACTATATTACGTTATGATTTTTATGAATCGAAGCCGTGACTAATGTAGGCACCTCTTTAGTACGAAATGACACGGCAAACAAGGACTGCGATCAGTGCCAATGTCCGTTTAACGTCATTACTTTCTCAATCACATCTCGCACACAACCTTTACCGCCTTCTGCGGGAGAAATATACTTTGCGATCAGTTTAATTTGATGACATGCATCAGAAGGACAGCAAGGCAAGTATACCTGTTGCATAACCATCAAATCGGGCATATCATCACCCATATACAACATCGTCGATTTTTCTGAAGTAGGCCTTCGTAAAATTTCCTCGAACACGTGAAGCTTATCTTCTATGCCTAAAAAGATATCTGTAATACCCAAACCGCGAAGTCGAGTTTCTATCGCATCACCTTTTGCACCGGAAAT
>CAIRSV010000056.1 GCA_903881265.1 uncultured Bacteroidota bacterium | reverse complement strand
CTGCTGGAATAGCTGCCAGAATCTGTGGTGATTTGGTATTAAACGGTTACAGTGATTGGTATCTGCCGAGTAGAGATGAACTTAATAAACTCTATCTGAATCGATTCGCCATTGGGGGTTTTGCCGCTGCCATCTATTGGAGTTCTAGTGAGGACAATAACATCGACGCCTGGCTTCAGTACTTCAGCAGTGGCACTCACGGCAGCAACTACAAGAGCGACACCTACTATGTGCGTGCAGTTAGGGCTTTTTCATCAGATAATACTATCGGTATAACAACAAATTCAGCCACTGCTATTTTACAAACATCAGCTACTTGCGGTGGTTCAGTTGTTTCGCAAGGCGGCTCACCAATAAGTGCACGCGGAGTTTGTTGGAGTACAAGTCCCGATCCTACAGTATCTCTGAGTACTAAGACCATTGACGGAAGTGGTATTGGAAGTTTCACAAGCAGTATCACTGGATTAAATCCCGGAACGGTATATCATGTTCGAGCGTATGCAACGAGCAGTGCAGGCACTGCGTATGGGAATGATTTGAATTTTACAACGTCAGTACCTCTTGCCGTAGGACAAAGTTATCAAGGCGGTATCATTGCCTATATCTTACAACCCGGTGATCCTGGTTATGATGCAAATGTGCAACATGGATTAATTGCTGCACCGAGTGATCAAAGTACAGGAATACAGTGGTATAATGGATCTTATGTAACAATAGGCGTTACCAGCACATCCTTGGGTACAGGTAATGCAAATACCAATGCCATTGTATCTGTTCAAGGGGTGGGAAATTATGCAGCTAAACTTTGTTATGATTTGGTTTTAAATGGTTATAGTGATTGGTACCTGCCTAGCAGAGATGAACTCAACAAACTCTATCTAAATCGAACAGCCATTGGGGGTTTTGCCGCTGGCTACTATTGGAGTTCTAGTGAGTACTTTAACAACTACGCCTGGTATCGTTACTTCTACAATGGCTATCAGTACAACAACTACAAGGACAACACTTACTATGTGCGTGCAGTTAGGGCTTTTTAAAAAAGATCAATACCCCCAATCCACATGACTTACAGGTAGTCTGTTAAGATTATTCCACACGCTGTTCGGCATGTTCGCATAGCGGCATGTCGAACGACAGATAAATTTGGTTCTCCGAACCAACAGTGTGATTTGAAAAGAATTGTTGGTGCGTAATCCTGCCAATTTTTCTAAATTTTTGCATAAGTGTATCGTCCTAAAATAAGTTTACATTGATGGTTTGTGGGGACACAAACCACGGTTGGGGGTAAGGTTCACAGAATCTTCATTATCTGCCGTTCGACATGCGAAGAGCCTAACATCTTGAGCAGCCTGAGGTGGAGGACACAAACCACGGATGGAATTCTCTGAAGCCGATATATGCATTTTATGCTGTACAAGTTTTAGTTATATTTGAGCAATAGACTTTTTAACTGCTGTTTTTTATGCTGAACTATTTGTGCGCTTTTCTTCTTTGTTTTTTCTGTCTAATTAATCTGCACGCGCAAGAGTATCATACAGAATTTTCATCGCCCGAAAAACATCTCAAGGTGGTATTCAATATGCTACAAGGTAAGATTGGGTATGCAGTTGAATACGATGGAAAAAATATCGTGGATGAAGGAAGCCTCGGATTTATTTTAAATGAAAAAGACAGTCTGCTTGATTTTGAATCTGTCAATACCAAACGGATTGACCATCACGGTATCTGGCATACAGTATGGGGACAAACATCCACCATCAAGGATAATTACACAGAACTTCGGGTGGCGCTTATCAGCAAAAAAAGTAAACGGCTTCTCAATATAAAACTGCGTGCATATGATGATGGCTTCGCTTTTCAGTATGAAATTCCAACACAAAAAGCACTCCCCAAACTAACTGTCACTTCAGAAGAAAGTCGATTTACACTCAATGGAAATTATGCTTGTTGGTGGAGCTGGGCTGATTATAATACCCTCGAAAAAAATTATTATCATACATCTATCGATAGTGCCACACATGTGGCTACACCATTCACGTTGCAACGAGAGGATGGTATTTATATGAGTATACATGAAGCCGCTATCATTGATTATTCCACCATGACACTGCGTCAAGATACGTCTAATACGCATCGGTATAAGATCAATCTTGTGCCGTGGGCCGATGGAAGTCTGGTTAAAACAAATGGCCATTTGATTTCACCTTGGCGTGTCTTTATACTGGGACATTCGCCAGCTGCTCTGATTGAATCAACGCTTATTCTTAACTTGAATGCACCCAACAAACTGAAAGATGTGTCGTGGATACAACCTATGACCTACGCAGGTATATGGTGGGAAATGCATCTCGGGTTATCCACTTGGAAGCAAGGTCCTACACACGGAGCTACGACAATCAACGCCAAACGCTATATTGATTTTGCATCAGCCAATGGCATTAAAGGTATCTTGATGGAAGGCTGGAATACAGGCTGGGAAAATTGGGGGAAAAAAGATGCCTTTGATTTTGTGACAGCTTGCCCAGACCTTGATCTAAAAGAAGTGGTGCGTTATGCGCGCACAAAAGGTGTTGAAATGATCGGTCATCATGAAACGGGCGGTGACACAGAATCGTATGAAAAGCATCTTACGCAGGCATTCAAGATGTATCATGACTTGGGTATTCGCATTGTCAAGACTGGCTATGCAGGCTCAGTAACCCCAGCAGGCGAATATCATCATGGACAATGTATGGTGCGACATTATAATAAGGTGATGCGTATGGCAGCTAAGTATCATATTATGCTTGATGTACACGAACCTATTATCCTGTCAGGATTGAGTCGCACGTATCCCAACCTGATGACGGCCGAAGGTGTGCGCGGCATGGAATGGAATGCTTGGAGTCAAGGGAATATGCCTTCACATACCTGCACCTTGCCTTTTACTCGTGGTATCGCAGGTCCTATGGATTATACAGCAGGCATTTTTGATATCGATTTGTCGAAACATGCGAAGGAGAGAGTTAAATGGAATGGGCCTGATAGTGGATCCACAGCGGTGCATAGCACATTGGCCAATCAACTGGCGCTGATGATTGTGTTATACAGTCCGTTGCAAATGGTAGCCGATTTGCCTGAGAATTATAGCAATCACCCTGCCTTTAATTGTATTAAATCATTACCCACCACTTGGGATGAATCACACGTACTTGATGCAAAAATTGGTGAGTATATCATCATGGCTCGACGCAGCGGCACCACTTGGTATATTGCCGGTATCACGAATGAGTTAGGCCGTGAGTGTAATGTATCGCTCGATTTTTTAAAACACCAATGGCCATTCAACGGCACCTTATATGCTGATGGACGTGATGCACATTATGAACTCAATCCGGAATCATATACCATTCAACAATTGTCTGTGTCTTCTGATATTTTCAACATTAAACTCGCACCAGGAGGTGGTTTTGTCTTGAAGCTCGAAAAGTAAAATGTGGCCTTAGTTCAAATTAGGATGCTACAAGTGATTCTTTTTTTCGCCAAAAATAATACACCGGTACGCCTAATAACACGATGATTAATCCGGGTAAACTAGTCTCCGGTTTCATGTAGAGAAGGTTGACACAAAACGCGATAGCGATCAAGATATAGATAGCAGGAACGATAGGATAGCCGAATGCCTTGTAAGGTCGCTCTGCATCGGGATTTTTTTTGCGAAGAATAAAAATGCCGATGATGGTTAGGATATAAAATAACATCACGGCGAAAATGACATAGTCAAGCAGGTCGCCATATTTGCCCGAAAAGCAAAGGATAGAAGCCCATGCAAATTGTATCCATAACGCATAACCAGGTTCACCCTTTTTATTGTTCTCTTTCATACTCGAAAAAAATAAACCATCTTTTGCCATAGCCTGATACACGCGAACACCTGAAAGAATTAATCCATTATTACATCCGAATGTTGAAATCATAATCAGCAGGGCCATTATCACTAATGCACCGCCGGCAAACATTTGCGAAACAGCAGCTGTGCCCACACGATCTTTTTCTGCAAACAAAATGCCTTTGCCTATTGCATCACTTGCATGCGGGTCGCCATAGAATGGAAGTAGGTTTAGATAGGCAATATTCACCAATAGATACAAGCCTATAACAAGTACAGTTCCGAAGAATAGGCTGAGTGGTATACTACGTTTTGGGTTGTCGATATCGCCTGCAATAAAGGTCACATTATTCCATGCATCGCTGCTAAACAGCGAACCTACAAGACCAACGCCCATCGCTGTCATTAAGCCAAATAAACTTAATGTCGTAAAGGTCATGTTGCCGTTTTCATCCGTACCATAATTTCCATAGTCCCACCAATGCGCAAGATTATGCTGCCATATTGCTGGGTTCCTGAAGACGAATAAACCTAATACGATGATACCGAATAAGGCAATGAGTTTGGTGGATGTAAAAAGTCGCAGGATGATTTTTCCATAATGTATGCCACTCGCATTGATAAGCGTCAGGATGAGAATAGAAAACACGCCGAGTAATTGTGCCGCATTGATGTTGAATCTGCCTATCGTGAGGAGGATATGACTATCACTGAAAAACGGAAAGAGCACACCGGTATATTTTGCAAAGGCAACACCCACAGCCGCTATGGTACCCGATTGCACAACCGTAAATAAACTCCAGCCATATAAAAAACCAACCAGCGGATTATAGGCTTCTTTGAGATAGACATATTGTCCGCCAGCTCTCGGAAACATACCTGCCAGTTCGCCATAACTTAGTGCTGCAAAGATGGTCATTAAGCCGGCTATCACCCAAAGTAGGAGCATCCATCCGGGACCGCCGACTGTGCGTCCCATATCAGCAGCGACAATGAAAATACCTGAGCCTATCATTGAACTTGCTACGATGAGGGTGGCATCAAAAAGTGTAAGATGTTTTTTCGTTGACATCGTTGAGTGTGTTTATGTGCTGAACGCGATTTGTACTTCTTTTGTGCTGTGTTGTTTTCAATATAAATGGATACCGACTGCGATTCAAAACTACGTATCGTGTTTTATTTCTTCAACATAATAAAACCGATCTCTTTTTCACGCACCGACTTGTTGTACACGTTGACATCGGTATCAAGGATAGTTTTGAATGCATTGATTTCAATGTCAATTTTCGTCGCCACTTCGATATACGCATCTTGCGCCGATTGGGTTGGTGCGGTATGTTGATTTGCCGCATTGAATACACCTGCTAATTTATCATTCAGTCGAATCGGGTAGTTCAATACATCTTGTCCGCTTTTCGCTTTGGTCTGATAGAG
>CAIRSV010000055.1 GCA_903881265.1 uncultured Bacteroidota bacterium | reverse complement strand
TCAAAAAAATGAGAGCTGGTTGAAATACCAACTTGCGAGCATAGAATTAAGCGCCTTTTTATGGCAAGAAGATGACACGCCTTATCAACTGCCTGCATATGTAGTGCCAGATTACGGATGGGATAAGGAAGACAACATAATGACATTTATTCTTGATGAAGAAGAATTGCTGCAATTGGCTCAACAGGCTCATCCAGATTTGGTGATTTACCAAACGAAATTAAACAGTTTGGAAATTGATAAGAAACTTAAATTTCAAGAATTATTGCCTAAGTTGGATTTTCGTTATAATCACTTGAGTAAAGGTTATAATGCCTTCAATAATGGGATTTCATTGTTTCAGAATAATTATCAATATGCCCTTAAACTGGAAATGCCAATTCTCTTTTCACAAGGCAGAGGCGAATATAAAATTGCCAAATTGAAAATCAAGGAAAATCAGTTCATGCAAAATCAAAAAGCACGGACCATCGTATTAAAAGTGAAAAGTTACTTCAATGAATATCAAACCTTGCGGAAGCAAATCGCCCTTCAGCGAAGTATGATAGATAATGTTGAACGATTACTGAAGGCTGAAGAAACCTTGTTTGCTAATGGAGAAAGCGCCCTTTTTATTATCAACTCAAGAGAAAACAAGGTATTCGAAGCAGAACGCAAGCTCTCCGAATTGAAAACAAAATACGTGAAGACCATCTATGCCTTGCAATGGAGTGCGGGCTTGTTGCGATGAGATTAGAACCCTTCTACATGATTCGATACTGAATATTACCTTACTACTCGACAATCTAACGAATCCAGCCCTTGTACTTTTACATGGCAACTACTATATAGAATCTGTAACGTTGAATAAACGAAATCACTTAGTAAGTTTTTGTTGATGCTGTTGATAGCTGTTTTGAATCAATTTCTGTGTCAACAAAAATAGAAAGCTGCAAGCAGTCTGATTTGAATGAGGCGCGCACGATAGCGATCGAATAGGTATACATGCGTTATCGTGATGACATGATTATTTTTTAGCTTCTTTCTCCGAACAGCGTATCTTTATAATCGCTGCAGCACTTGTTGTTGAAAATGGCAGTCGCCCTATACCATGATGATCCGTCAGTCTGTATTCTTATTTTTCTTACTCATAGCACCTTCGATGCTTTGGAGTCAATCGTCTATGATGACCCTGAACCTGCGCTATGATAATGTCAACGATAAGGAGAATGGTTGGGACTTACGAAAAGCAGAAGTGGTGACTATGATACACTTTTATCATCCAGCTATATTGGGTATTCAAGAAGGCTTGTCGAATCAGGTGGCGTATTTAGATTCAGCCCTCACCGATTATGATTATACAGGCGTTGGCAGGGAAGATGGAAAACGAAAGGGTGAATTTTCTGCCATATTTTATAACAAGCATACCATCAAACTGATCTCATCAAAAACGTATTGGCTCTCTGAAACACCTGATACTGTATCCATCGGTTGGGACGCTGCGCTCGAAAGGATAGTGACCTTTGGCAAGTTTGTGCAAGTGAAGCAGAACGATACCTTCTATGTGTTTAATTGTCATATGGATCATGTTGGAAAACTCGCGCGAGAAAATTCATCCAAATTAATCCTTCGTATCATTGATAGTATGAATATATGGCATAAGAACGTTGTCGTTATGGGAGATTTGAATTCTCAACCAGATGAAGTAGCTGCGCAAACCTTATCGAACAGATTGCTAGATATGCGAGGTAAACCGCATGTTGTAAGCTATGGTCCTGAAGGTACATTCAATCAATTCAATACAGACCTTCCAGTGACGAAGCGTATCGATTATATTTTCGTGAAGAATATAACTGTCACTGAACATATCCATCTTGATGACAGACGAAAAAATAATTTATGGTTGTCAGATCATTTGCCGGTACTTGTCAAGATGAGGTTCTGATAATACGTTTACGCACTTACAGTTTCTTCGCCTTCACATACACTCTCCACCGCTCGAGTACTTGTTCCATATCATCCGGAAGTTTGCTTTCAAAATCAATTTGTTTCCCGGTTGTAGGATGAATAAAACCAAGTGTTTTCGCATGTAATGCCTGACGTGGCAAGAGGCCGAAACAATTTTCAACAAAGGATTTATACTTACTAAAAACAGTGCCTTTCAATACACGATCGCCACCATAGGTTTTGTCGTTGAATAAGGTATGGCCAACGTGTTTCATATGGACACGTATCTGATGCGTGCGACCTGTCTCCAAACGACATTCGATGAGTGTGACATAATTAAATCGTTCCACAACTCTATAATGGGTCACAGCATGTTTTCCCTTGCCATCATCTTCGCTGTATACATCAAAGATTTTTCGAAGTCTTTCGTGACGGCCAATATAGGTATCGACCGTGCCGGTTTCATTCTCTACATCACCCCACACAAGGGCATAATAAAGTCGGTTGACAGTATGGTCGGCAAATTGATCAGATAATTTATTCACGGCGATTTCTGTCTTGCCAATCACCAATAAGCCTGTTGTATCTTTATCAATACGATGCACTAGACCGATGCGCGGCAATTGCTCACGATCAGGATTCTGTTGTTGTAGATAATACGAAACCGCATTGACCACAGTGCCTGACCAGTTGCCATGACCAGGATGAACAACCATATCATACGGCTTGTTGATCACCAAAACATCATCATCTTCATACACGATGTCTAAGGGAATATTCTCGGGTAAAATATCGGTGCTAATCGGCTCGCGGAAGGTATAGGCAACGATATGGTCTTCGGGTTTGATCTTGTAATTCTGCTTGACAACTTTATCATTCACTACCACGCATTCGTCATCAATCGCTTGTTGCACTTTATTTCGCGTGATACCTGCTATCTTACTCATTAGATATTTGTCGACACGAAGGGATTCCTGTCCTTTCTCTACCACAAAATCCATCAACACATGTTTCTCTAAAGGCTGGTCTTCCGTTGATTCATCATCTTCCAGATCGCGATTTACTAATTGGGTACTCATAGCGGCAAATATAGCGGAAAGAGGGCAGATATGTGATGCAGAGATATGAGATAGGACGTTGAGTAAAGCTTACTGTGCATTAATCGATAGTAATTGCACCTGAAAGACCGCTTGAAAATGATGTTTTATTTTATTCTCAACCTCAGCAATATCTATTTTTCGACCCAATTCCTTTTCCATACTAGTCACTTGTTTGTGTTGTATGCCACAAGGAACAATCATATTGAAATAGGTTAAATCGGTATTGACATTCAGAGCAAAACCGTGCATGGTAATCCAACGGCTAGTACGAACGCCCATGGCGCAAATCTTTCGGGCTTTATGTGGCATATCAACATCAAGCCATACACCGGTCTCGCCTTCGCTGCGACTGCCTATGATACCATATTCTGCCAATGTACGAAGGATAATTTCTTCGAGATTACGCATATACAAAACGATATCAGGTTTGATCTGTTCAAGATCGAGAATAGGATAACCCACAATCTGCTCGGGTCCATGAAACGTGATGTCACCGCCACGATTGGTTTTGAAAAACTCAATACCCTGATCGATTAAGTATTGATTATTGACTAACAGATTTTCGATAGCTCCGCTCTTTCCCAATGTAAACACAGGATTATGCGCACATAAAAGAAAATGATTTTCAGTGGGTATAGGCTCAATGCCATTTACTGCAATCTCATTATCGCGGTTGGTTTTTTTGACATTCAGATTTTTTTGCATCAGTG
>CAIRSV010000054.1 GCA_903881265.1 uncultured Bacteroidota bacterium | reverse complement strand
TTGTTGCAGATATTCGAAGAAGTTATAATGGTTTGAATACAGGAATAGAAGAATTTGAAGTATAAAAAACAATAATAAATGCTGTAATTAAATTTTTTATGAAAGTTTATATAAAAGATAATATTTATCCGTACTCAAAACAGAATGTAAAAGCACTAATAGAGTTTTACTTTTTTAAAAAAGGAATGTCGTTTGTTCCAGGTAATCTTGATTTTGTGTATGAAAATAAAGCAGAATTAACAATTAGTCAGCTTGAATTTATTGCTGAAAATATTTCGAATCATCTCGATTTCTTTAAAGATAAATTAAGTATTAATGGATTAACTATATCGAACCTTTTAAAGTATGGAATTGATGCTTATAAATCTAATTTCAATAGCGGTTCATTGAATCGAAAAAATATTACAAATGAGTTTCATAAAATCATGTTTTCCTAATAATTAGTTATGATCTTACACAATCACTTTAAACGATTAAATTTAAGTGGGCAGCTGCTCTAAAAAATCTGTTTACAATCTATATCAATTTAAAAAATATACATGGACAACTACATATACTATATTGATTCAGCCGCCATCAAGCTCGGAGATTTAGCACATGATTTAGGCGATTTTAAAATGGCCGCTGAGCAGTATCACAAAGCTTTATCTCGGTTGCGAGCCTATAAGGGTGATAGCATGACTCCGGCAAGCCTGGCTGCATCATTGTCGGAAAAACTTCAACAGATGAGTCGATACCAGCATGCAGGGAAACGTATCCTGGAACCGGAAACCTGGCGCTTAACAAAGAGTTCTTTCGTGAAAGGTCACCAATGCCTGAAGTACCTCTATCTCGACAAGCATAAGAAGAAAGAAAAAACGCCGCCAAGTGCCGAAACGCGGGCTTTATTTGAACAGGGGCATTCTTTTGAGACTAGTATTCGCCGGAAACATTTCCCGGGTGGAATTGACGTAAAAGAAACAGCTGGAAATTTTGGTTACTTCAACTCCCTCACGAAACATCTTCTTCGCCGGGAAGGTCGCTCTGTGCTCTATGAAGCTACGCTGATTGAGGATGATGTACTTGTAATGTGCGATATTCTAATAAAAAATGAGGATGGCCGAATTGATATATATGAAATCAAGTTAAACCATGAAGTAAATGAGGCAATTACAGCAGATTTAGCCATTCAGTATACGATTGCACAAAAGCGTTTTGCGGACAGGCTGCATTCCTTCAATCTCATCTTACGGGATCCCAACAGCCCGGATGAATTTAAAATAGTGGATATGACAGAATCACTTCGGAATCGCGTGGAGGATGTAAACAAAAAAATCAAACAATTCAACGAAATCTTATCTGCTCCTGAGCCTCATATTCCTATGGGACCTCATTGCAGCAAACCATATCAATGCGAGTTTATGGCTTATTGCAACCGATGTAATGTATAGAAAAAAGCGCATCGCATGGTGCTGAAATGATTGGCGAAAAATATTTTTATCTGTGCAGAATGGTTGCATAACTTAAACCCAAATTTGAAACTCAATAAGAACGATGAACATCTTTAATCATTTCAAGCATCTAAACCTAAGTCAGGGCCAGGAAACGGCTCTAACTAAGCTGGAGGCTTTTTTAGCCAGTCCGGCGCAGGTGTTCATGCTGAAAGGATATGCCGGTAGTGGTAAAACAACCATCCTGAAAGGGTTAGTAGAATACCTCAATGCAGTTGAAAAAGATTATGCTTTGATGGCTCCAACAGGCAGAGCAGCCAAAGTCATTCGAGAAAAAACCGGTCAAGAAGCTTTCACTATTCATAAATCTATTTTCAACTTTGAGGATATGGTAGAGGTTGACGAAGGTGAATCTTTCTACTACTATTATAAAATCCGGAATAATGTGGATGTGGCCGGCAAGATATTCATAGTAGACGAAGCCTCCATGCTATCTGATGCCAAAAGCGAAGGAGAGTTTTTCCGTTTTGGTTCAAGCCACTTATTGTCCGATTTGATTACCTACACAAGAGTTGCAGAGCCTAATGTACATTCTAAAATCATCTTTGTTGGAGACCCTTGTCAGCTACCTCCAGTGGGCGATAATAGTTCAAAAGCTTTTGAAGCCAGCTATCTTAAGGAGCATTTTAATCTTTCTTCTGAAGAAACTGAAATGAAGGAAGTTCAACGGCAAGGTGGTGATAGTGGCATATTACGTGCAGCAGCAAAAATACGCAAGAGTATTTCAGCCCGCTTCTTTAACGACTTCAATTTGCGTTCCAATGGAAAAGACATTTTAAATCCTACGTATGAAACTTTCCTTGACACCTGGCAAGAAGCAGCAATTCCAAAAATTATCATTGCAAGTAAAAACAAAACCTGTCTTGACCTCAATTTACAAATCAGAGAACGGAGATTTCGCAATGCTGATTTACCTGTTCAACAAAGTGATATTGTTATCATGGGTAGTAATAATTATAGAAAAGGTATTTTCAATGGTGAGTTTGCTGTCATCAATGAAGTAAGCAATATAGTCACACAGAGAACAATTGCGTTAAGAGGTAAAAATCCGGTAACACTTTCCTGGCGTGATGTGGAATTGGTTTTCCCTGATGCAGAAAGCAATAATAAGGTGGTAAAAGGCAAGATGCTTGAAAACTTCCTTTACGG
>CAIRSV010000053.1 GCA_903881265.1 uncultured Bacteroidota bacterium | reverse complement strand
ACACCCGATTTTGCAGTGGCCTCTTTACAAGCTTTGATAGAAAAAGGCATGCAAGTGGTAGCCGCAGTAACCGCCCCAGACAAACCCGCAGGACGTGGTATGAAGTTACAGCAATCGGCGGTAAAAAAATATGCGGTTGAAAAAAACATTCCTGTTCTTCAACCCGAAAAACTAAAGTCCCCTGAGTTTCTTGATGAACTTAGAAGTTATCATGCCGATGTGCAAGTGGTGGTAGCGTTTCGAATGTTGCCTGAAGTAGTGTGGAATATGCCACCGTTGGGCACTATTAATGTGCACGCTTCCTTGCTACCTAATTATCGGGGTGCGGCTCCTATCAATTGGGCTATCATCAATGGTGAAAAAGAGACTGGTGTTACCACATTCAAACTGCAACACGAAATTGACACAGGTCATATTCTACTTCAATCAACTGTAGGCATTACCGAGCAAGATACGGCAGGCACGCTGCACGATAAACTGATGACAGCAGGCGCTGCGTTGATAGTAGACACATTACATCAACTAGAAAAAGGCCACGTAGCAGAGAAACCTCAAGTAGTGTTAGATGAATATAAGCATGCGCCTAAGCTCTTCACAGAAACCTGCCTGATCGATTGGAATCATACAACCGAACATGTCTATAATCTCATTCGTGGCTTGTCGCCCTACCCTGCTGCCTATACCATCGTCAATGATAAAAAAATGAAATTGTTTCTGTGTTCTAAAATCATCGATGCGCATCAGCTTCCACCGGGTACACTTTTATCAGACAATAAACACAGTATCCGCTTTGCCTGCACAGATGGTTTTATCGAGGTCAATGAATTACAACTCGAAGGAAAAACACGAATGAAAACAGATGATTTCTTGCGAGGCACTAAGATTGTGTAAACGACTTACTTCTCCTTCATAAAACGCTTCGACACCGCTAGCAACTCTGCTATATCAAGCTTATTCATACAATTAAAATGTTTCTTAGGGCAAGTCGAATAACCAATCTTGCTGCAAGGACGGCATCGCACTTTTTTGTTTTCGTAGATGTATGACATAGGTGCGATATTGGTATTGACATTATTATATCCGTAGTAGGGAAACATACCAAATGCAGGCACCGTATTACCCCAAATAGAAATGATCGGTTTCTTAAACGCGGCCGCAATATGCATGAGGCCTGTATCATGGCTAATCACAAAACGTGCCTTTTGAATAATATGCGCGCTTTCATTCAAATTAAACTTACCACAGGCATTATAAATTTTTACCTCATCCACCCTACGAATTTCTTCTGCCTGTTGCGCATCTTCCTTACCTCCTAAAAGCACAATGGGAAAATCGAGTTGCCGGCAAAATTCCTGCCACTTCGCTACAGGCATTTTCTTGGTATCGTGCTGACCGCCAATTGAACAAGCCACAAAACCCAGTGAATGCGAGGTAGGCAAATCATCCTTTTTCAATTCATCGCTTGCAGGAATAAAATAGTCGAGGCCTTGTCCGTCATTTTTTACACCGAAGGATTTGATACCATCAAAATAGCGTTCAACAATACTGCGGTCGGGCAGCAGATTAATGTTCATATTGACATACAGCCATTTCCTGACATTAAGTTTTGAAAAGGTATACTTTCTGATATTGCTATTGAACGCCTGTGTGAGAATTGACTTCACGTAGCGCGTCCTTAAATTCTTATGCAAATCGATGATGACATCGTAACGCTCCTTCAAGAGCTCCATCATAACCGGTATCAAATCACCGTCTACATAAAACAGTTGATCGATATATGGATTGTTTTCAACCACAGTCTGAAACGATTTCTTTGTCAGAAAATGCACCTCAGCATTTGGCACTTGTGTTTTGACACAACGAATCACGGGTGTGGTTAACACAATATCGCCGATAGACGAAAAACGGATGATGAGTATCTTCATTAACTT
>CAIRSV010000052.1 GCA_903881265.1 uncultured Bacteroidota bacterium | reverse complement strand
TCAACACCCTGCATTATTTGCAATTTCGCCTCTTGATGGCCGCTATAAAAAACAACTCGAAAAACTCTCTGGCTATTTTTCTGAATTTGCTCTGATGAAATACAGAGTTCATGTCGAGATCGAATATTTTATTGCACTTAGTGAATTGAAATTATTTGTGCTACCCGCATCAAAAGTCAAGTCTCTCAGGAATATTGTGATCAAGTTCAATGCAGACGATGCTCAGCAGATTAAGCATATTGAAAAAGTGACAAACCATGATGTTAAATCAGTAGAATATTTTCTCAAGGAAAAATTGGTTGCGCTGAAATTAAGCAAGCAATCTGAGTGGGTGCATTTCGGACTGACTTCACAAGACATCAATAATACCGCTATTCCCTTGTTATGGAAACAAGCTATTGAACTTGAGTATATACCCTTTATTAAAAATATTATCGGATTGCTAAGGCAGTTTGCCAACGAATGGAAAACGATTCCTATGCTTGCCAGAACGCACGGGCAACCGGCTTCACCGACCTTATTAGGGAAAGAAATGTTGGTGTTTGTTGAACGTCTTGAAAATCAACTCGACTTATTCAAGCCTATCCCATTTGCCGCAAAGTTTGGTGGTGCAACAGGTAATTTTAATGCCCATTACGTTGCCTTTCCTAAAATTGATTGGAAGAAATTTGCAAATCATTTTGTACAGCATCAATTAGGACTAAAGCGCATGCAATACACAACCCAAATTGAGCATTACGATTCATTGGCTGCACATTTTGATGCCATGAAACGAATCAATACCATTTTTCTTGATTTTAGCCGAGATATATGGACCTATATTTCGATGGATTATTTTAAGCAGAAACTGAATAAAAATGAGGTGGGGAGTTCGGCTATGCCACACAAGGTTAATCCGATTGACTTTGAAAATGCTGAAGGGAATTTTGGTATCGCCAATGCGTTGTTTGAGCACCTTGCCGCTAAATTGCCTATTTCTCGCTTGCAACGCGATCTGACTGATTCAACTGTTTTGAGAAATATAGGTGTGCCGTTTGCGCATACGGTGTTGGCATTAAACGCCTTATCGAAAGGCATGCATAAGTTGATAATTAATGAAGTGAAACTAAACGCTGACCTTGAACGTAATTGGGCTGTCGTAGCTGAAGCCTTGCAAACGATTCTTCGAAGGGAACACTATCCTAAGCCTTATGAAGCATTAAAGGAACTAACGCGTGGTGCTGAAAAAATGGATAAAGAGACCATACATCGTTTTATCAATACACTTGATGTTAGTGCCAACATTAAAAAGGAGCTTAAAAAAATAACACCGCAGAATTATGTTGGAAAAATATAAAACGCCAATGCAGCAGGAGTTAGTAATGAATTTTCAGGCTTTTATCTAGCAAATAATTGGACGTATTGCTTGTGTATCATTACTTGATAAGGTTTTGAGAAATAAATGCCAGTTTTTTAATAGAACGCGTCTTTGATATGCAAAAAATCCATGTCGCCTTCTGAAGGAAGAACAATTGCAATGACATCAAATCGGATATCTTTATATTGCTTGTCATATAAAAATATTCTCGCCGCTTCCGTAACGCTTCGAATTTTACTTGTTGAAATAGATTCTTCAGGCATTCCATGTTTCAACGAGATTCTGGTTTTGATTTCAAAAAAAACGAAGCAATTATCTTTTTTTGTAATGATGTCAATTTCCTTATGGCCAACGGTCCAATTGGTTGCGATGATTTCATAGCCTTCTTTTTGCAGATAGTCAAGTGCGATTTTTTCACCTTTCTCACCAATGTTTCTATTTCTACTCATTATTATATAAATTTACAGGTTTTACGAGCATATGAAAGCATTAATTGAAAATTTTACAACCCAGCTTCAGGAAGCACTTGCAATTGGGAAAAAATCAAAATACACTTTTCCTGAAGTTACATTCGGCGAAGTTGTTGTAAGTGGTCTTGGGGGAAGTGGCATCGGAGCAAGCATTGTTCAAGAATATGTGTATGATAAGCTTGATATTCCTTTCTTGGTGAATAAAAACTACGTCATTCCAAAATTTGTCAACGCAAGAACCTTGTTTATAGCTTGTTCTTACTCTGGAAATACGGAAGAGACGCTTCAAGCGGTTGAGTTAGCTAGAAAAGCAAAAGCTGTAATCGTTTGTATTAGTTCGGGTGGAGAATTGAGTGTTTTTGCAAAAAAAAATAATTACCCATTGATTGAAATTCCCGGCGGATTGCAGCCTAGAGCTTGTTTAGGTTATTCCTTGGTGCAGTTGCTCTTTATCTTAAAAAAAGCAAAATTGCTGAAGGCGGCTTTTGAAAAAGAAATTGCTGATGCGATTGTTCGCATTAATAAGGACACCAAGGCGATGCAAAAAAAGGCACTGTCGGTTGCGTCTTGTTTGGTAGATAAGCAAGTCGCTATTTATACAACAGCAGGCAAGGAAGGTTTAGCGATTCGATTTAAACAACAGTTAAATGAGAACGCTAAAATACTCGGATGGTCAAATGTGATTCCAGAAATGACCCACAATGAAATCGTCGGATGGAGAGCAGCGAATAAAGACGTAGCCGTTATTTTTTGTTATCATGCTCTCGATTTCCCTAAGAATCTTAAAAGGTTGCAGATTTTAAAGAAGGTGGTTAAAAAATATCATCCTGATGTTTCAGAGATTAGTATCAAAGGCGAAAGTTATCTGGAACAGGCATTCTATTTTATACATTTAACCGACTGGGTCTCTTTTCATTTATCAAGTCTGAATGGACATGATCCAATTGAGGTAAAGGTGATTGATTATCTTAAGTCTGAAATGGCAAAAAAATAGTTCTTGTATTTGTCACCTACAAAGTTCAAATTTGCAAAATAAAATTAAAAATGAAAAAAGAAAGTAATCAGATATTCCTCGTGGCGGTACTTGTTTTAGTCACAGCTCTTTTACGAGTAGTAAATGCAGAATTCCATTTGTACAATTTGGTTCCTGTTGCGGCTCTAGGTTTGTTCAGTGGTTCAATATTAAAAAATAAGCGTATTGCATACCTTATACCATTATTGTCTATGATCTTGTCTGATATAGGATTGAGCTTGTTTACCAATGTCCAAGGTTTTTACGGCATATCGCAGTTCGTTAACTATTCGGCATTAGTGCTGGTCACATTTCTTGGAACATTTCTGGTTAAGAGAAACGCAACAAATATCGTTGGGTTAACGCTATCAGGATCTGTCGTCTTTTTTCTTCTTTCAAACTTCGGCACCTTTTTGAGTGGTTATTATGGGTATTCATTCAACGGCCTG
>CAIRSV010000051.1 GCA_903881265.1 uncultured Bacteroidota bacterium | reverse complement strand
ATTACTAATATCATAAATGGCATATTAAATTGATGTAGGTTTCGCTCAGTAAACGATTGTCAGCCTGCTTAGCTTGGCAATTTGCGTAAAAATCAATCAATATAGGTTCGATTTATTTTCATTTTATGAAAATCTTATAAAAAAATAGTATTATTGATGAAACTTTACTATTTTTTTTATGAAAATACATCTTTTTAGTATCAATTCTGACCACAACGAACTTCTTAAAAGCGTATTTGATAAATTGGTAGAATTTAAAGGACAATTTCAATTCCTTTTAAATACCGATTACAATTATAACAGTGAAAATAAAAGCTTTAATTCTTTTGAATCCTTGTTCGAAATATGTGATGATTTTAGAGATAACGGGAGAATAGAAAAGACCGATGTGGCTATTTTAATTTCACCGTTGAGTTATCGTGGTTTTTTTTCTTTATTTGAACATAATCGTAGAAATATATTTGTTTGCACAGAAAATTGGGAACTATTTTCAAACGCAGAAAAACCTTTATTAATTGCACACCAAGTTGTAGAAAATATCTTACAATGCCTTGCTGGCTTCGACGAAAAAAATGCACACGACCCATCTATAGGATGTATCAATGACATGTGTATTGATAAATTAGAAATCACCTTAAAATTGCGTACGGCAGATATTTGCCCAGAGTGTATTCAATTATTTCTAAAGGGTGAAGTAACAAATGCCATGTTGTTTGAATCAATGAAATTTTTGGAAGATCTACGGAAGGATTTTTTACTACAGAATAGTTATAGTAAAAATTTAAACCCATTAAAATTAACCTGTAAAAAAAATAATAAGGGAAATTTAGAAATCTATATTGGAGAGCAACTAATTAAGTTTACTAAAACAGAATTATTTCTGTATTATGTACTTTGTATGGGCAAAGAAAAAGGGAATAATTTTTTTGAGTTTAATGAAGAGGAAATCTCACTTAGGGATATACGAAAGTTTAATAATTTTAATCAAATAGTTCCAAATTTATATTTTGGGGTTCAGATGTTAGGAAATATTCGTAAAAATGTAAATTATATCAACAACAAATTAAACGAGGCACTTGGAGCTAATTTGGCAAGTTTTTATATAATAAAAAAGAAAAGTGAGCTTACAGATGAAAGAAAATTAAAACTAAACAACGAATTAGAAAAATTTGAGAAGGAACTGAATGAATTGAATAATAATATGCAACTAGATAAAAAAAATAAAGCAATTCAAAGAAAGGAAATAGAAGGTTCAATTAAAGATATTAATAGTGAAATGAATTCACAAAGGGAAAAGGTTTTCCCTTATGTAATAGATCTTTTTACACGAAATGATTGGAATAAGTATTTTGAGCAAGAAGGATTCTAACCATTATTTTATTTTGAAAACATAAAAAAAGCTGTCTCTTAAGACAGCTTTTCGCTTTTTGTAGCGTGGCCGAGACTTGAACCCTGGACGCTCTAACCAACTGAGCCAGCAAGCCATTTATTTTTTTTATTGCCTGGTGCCTCACCAAATAACGATATATTTCGGTCGATGAGATAGTGTTTCATTAGGCTGTTCGGTATGTTCGGCTCTGCGGCATGCCGAACGCTAGATAGTTAAGGTTCTGCGAACCTTACGCCCAGTATGGCGTACTAACTCTTTGTTCAACTTAAGCTAAACGATTTGGTGCTGATGTTGTATTCGTTTCAACATCGTTGTTCTTATCCAGCAACCACTCTTATTTACATCTCACTGTTGGTTCGGAGAACCAATTTTATCTGTCTCAAAACTGCTCAAATTGTATAGCCAACGACCTCGGTACAAAAACAAAAAACCACCCGAAGGTGGTTCTCTGTGATCCCGCTGGGACTCGAACCCAGGACCCCATCATTAAAAGTGATGTGCTCTACCAACTGAGCTACAAGATCAGTGCCAATGATGCCGGCATAGCCGATATTTTGGGAGTGCAAATGTAATTATAATTATTTAAGTACCAAACCAAATCAATAAACTATTTTTGCGCCTCATGAATCAAGGCTTTCAAAATAAAACTGTGCTCATTACAGGGGCAAGCTCCGGAATCGGCAAAGCGCTTACAATCGCTATGTTACAGGCTGGTGCCCGTGTGGCAATATGTGCCCGTAACAGCAACAATCTGCAGGAAGTAAAAGAGGAGTTAATGAATAAAAACCTTCTCACGGTGCAGGCCGATGTGAGTATCGAAAGCGATTGTAAACAATTTATTGATGTTGCAGTAGCCGCCTTTGGACGTATCGATATTCTGATCAATAATGCAGGTATCAGTATGAGAGCCTTATTCAAGGATCTTGACTTGAATATCCTTCGTCAATCGATGGATATCAATTATTGGGGCACCGTTTATTGTACGAAGTACGCCTTGCCGCATATCCTTGCCACCAAAGGCAGTATCGTGGGTATCTCATCCATCGCAGGTTATAAAGGCCTGCCATGTCGCACCGGTTACTCCTCATCGAAGTTTGCCATGCAAGGATTTCTCGAATCGTTACGCATCGAACTCTTAGACGACGGCGTGAATGTGATGTGGGTAAGCCCCGGTTTTGTGGCCTCTAATATTCGTAACACTGCGCTCAGCGCCGATGGTTCAGCACAACGCGAAACTCCCTTAGATGAAGCCAACTTGATGTCGGCTGAAGAATGCGCGAGTAGGATGTTGAAGGCAATTGCCCATCGCAAACGAACCCTCATTATGAGTACGCAAGGCAAACTCACCGTTTGGATGAATAAGTTTTTCCCAGCTTGGGTTGACCGTCAAGTCTTGAAACATTTTGCCAATGAACCCGATTCACCTTTAAAAAAATAAGCCCCCACAACATCCTATGATAAACAGACAAACAACTCCTCCTATTTATTCTCCAGTAGACTTTGACTATACCTTACCCGCCTGCTCGCAACAAACACTTGATAATGGAATCCCTCTTTACTTTGTCAATGATTGCATCGAACCAGTGATACAAATCGATTTGGTATTTCCTGCAGGTCTTTGGTTTGAAACAAAAAAGAGTATTGCGCAGGCTACCGCAGCCTTGATAAAAAGTGGCACATCGTCTATGTCGTCGTTTCAGATCAATGAAACCTTTGAACAATATGGGGCTTCTGTCAAAGCAGGTGCGGGAAATGATTGGTCTTCGTTTAGCGTGAGTTGTATGACCCGTCATATCGATAAACTCTTGCCGCTGATGGCCGCATTGATTACGGATACCGTGTTCCCACAATCAGAAATTGATATCTATATTCAAAATGCCAAACAACGACTTGCTGTTCAATTAAAGAAAAGTGATTTTATTGCGAACCGACATATCGATGAGTACTTGTTTGGTTCTGCACATCCTTATGGCAAATATTCAGATGCGGCAGATTATGATGCGATTACACAAGACGACCTCAAACACTATCTAAAAAATCAATACAGTTCTGCTAAATGTAAGATTTTTATGGCCGGACAATTTACCGATAAGGAAGTGGCTATGGTCAATGACTATTTTGGTAAAGAGCAATGGAATGAACAAACGACATCGAATCCTTCATTTCCCATCGTGTCTGTGACGGATAAAAAATATCGTGTGTCAAATGATCCGAATGGTGTACAAGGTGCTATTCGATTGCTGAGACCCTTCCCTGAAAAACAACATCCTGATTTTACACCAATGATTGTATTGAATACGGTGTTCGGTGGCTACTTCGGATCAAGGTTGATGAGTAATATCCGCGAAGACAAAGGCTATACCTATGGTATTCACAGCTACCTCTATAATAACCTTCATCACGGCGGCTACCTGATTACCACCGAAGCCGGCAAGGATGTGAGCGAAGCCACGATTGAAGAAATTTATAAGGAAATGGATTTGCTGAAAAACGAAAAAGTATCTGAGGACGAATTGATGCTTGTTAAGAATTACTTGTTGGGGACTATCTTAGGCGACCTTGATGGAGCCTTTCAAATTATACAGCGATGGAAAAATCTAATTCTGAATGGTTTTACAGAAGAACGATTTAATTCAAATATCAATATTTATAAAAGCATCACAGCCGATGATATACAAGCGCTAGCGCAGAAATATCTGAATAAAGAAGATTTTTATGAGTTGATCGTGATTTAATCTATAACCTAGTTAATTGCCAAGGTTTCAGTGGCTTTGCGATCGCTTGATTCGACTACAATATTTTAACAGCAGGCATACTTTATAGTCTGCGTAATCGGTTACTTTTGTCACGTGAAAAAAAATCTGCTTTATCTTCTTTTCTTAGTGTGCGCATCTTTTCAGGGTATCACCCAGGTGAGTGTCAAAGGAACGGTATGTGATTCGGTCAGCAAGGCAGCGCTTAGTCCCGTTAGTATTGAAAATTTACGTACGCATAAGGGCTGTTTTTCAAACGCTCAGGGTGAGTTTT
>CAIRSV010000050.1 GCA_903881265.1 uncultured Bacteroidota bacterium | reverse complement strand
GAATTTATTGCGGCCGTTCAGATTGTCGTTTATGTTGGTGGTATTACAGTACTCATTATTTTCTCAATTTTCTTAACGCAACAAGCAGGTGAGAAGTTGCCCGAACAAACGATGGGTAGACAATTGTTTGCAGCCCTCGCAGCCTTTTGCGGATTTGCTTTTAGTATGCTGCACATACTCAAGCATTCGTTTAGTGGCACAAGCAAAACGGCAACCGAACCTACTGTGGTGAACATCGGTAATCACATGTTGGGTATCGAACAAGGTGGCTATGCGCTGCCTTTCGAAGTAGTGAGTATATTATTATTAGCAGCTCTTATCGGCTGTATTGTTATTGCTGTACGAAGTAAAACACCCACCTTATGATGCAACCCGGACTCTATCATATCTTATTCGTAAGTGTCGCACTTTTTTTCATCGGTGTCTTTGGCTTCTTTACCCGACGTAATTTAATTACCATGCTGATGAGTGTGGAGTTGATCTTGAACAGCGTGAATCTAAACTTTGTTGCCTTCAACAAATACTTGTGGGCCGACAAACTCGACGGATTGTTCTTCACCATTTTTGTTATTGCCATTGCAGCAGCCGAAGCGGCGATTGCAATTGCCATCATTATTAATTTATCCAGAAACTTTCAATCCATTGATGTGGAGAAGACTGATGAAATGAAATTTTAAGACACTATGCCTAACCCTACCTATATCCTACTAATCTTATTGCTGCCATTGGCAAGCTTTTTACTGATGGGATTATTGGGTCGTTCGTATATCAAAAATGCGTCGGGCCTCATCAGCACTGCTATGTTATTTGTTGCCACCTGTCTCGCTTTTTATGTGGCTTACGGTTATTTTTTTATGTATGGAAATGTGCAAGATGTGTATCAAAAATTGATTCTATTCGACTATACGTGGCTTGAATTTTCAAAAGGTTTATCGATTAATATGGGCATCTTACTCGATCCGATTACTGCGATGATGTTGGTGGTGGTGACCCTGATTTCTCTCATGGTGCATATCTACAGTTTGGGTTATATGAAAGGTGAAGAACGGTTTGCTAAGTATTATTCTTTTCTCGGTTTGTTTACCTTCTCGATGTTGGGTTTGGTGGTTGCATCCAATATTTTTCAGATGTATATTTTTTGGGAATTAGTAGGTGTATCATCGTTTCTGCTGATTGGATATTACTTCGAAAAACCAAGTGCCGTCGCTGCTTGCAAGAAAGCATTTATAGTCACTCGCTTCGCCGATCTTGGATTTCTGATTGGCATTCTCATCCTTTCATTTTATGCAGGCACCTTAGATTTTAATACCCTCGTACAACGATTGACATCACCTGCATCGATGGGGTTAAAGACCGCAGTGGCTTCATCCTTCCTTGGCATTTCTGCCTTAACATGGGGGATGGTGTTGGTGTTTGTGGGTGGAGCTGGTAAAAGTGCGATGTTCCCTTTACATATCTGGTTGCCCGATGCGATGGAAGGTCCTACACCTGTATCTGCGTTGATTCATGCGGCGACGATGGTTGTTGCGGGTGTATTTTTAGTAGCGCGTTTATTCCCAGTGTTTGCCATATCGGCGCCGGATGCATTGCACGTAGTTGCCTATGTGGGTGTTCTGTCTGCATTATTTGCTGCGATCATTGCTTGCACGCAAACTGATATCAAACGCGTCCTTGCGTTTTCAACCATGTCGCAGCTTGGTTTTATGATGTTTGCTTTAGGCGTTTCAACGTATGGCGGTGAGGGTGGATTAGGCTATACCGCTTCGATGTTTCATCTGTTTACACATGCCTTATTCAAAGCCTTGTTATTCTTGGGTGCTGGCGCTGTGATACACCTTGTGCATAGCAATGATATCCAACATATGGGCGGATTGCGAAAGCAGATGCCTATTACGCACGTGACATTTTTGATTGCATGTCTTGCTATTTCAGGTGTTCCTCCCTTCGCCGGATTTTTTAGTAAGGAAGAAATTCTGTTAGCAGCCTTTCAACATAATCCAACCATTTATTGGATTGCATTACTTACCTCAGGCCTGACTGCCTTTTATATGTTCCGATTATATTTCAGTATTTTCTGGAACAAATCGTATCACTCACATAGCGAATATCACGGTGAAGGTGGATTTGCTATGATGATGCCAATGGTCTTATTAGCAGTGGGTGCTGCTGTAGCCGGTTTTATTCCTTTTGGAAAATTTGTAAGCTCAGATGGCAAGACGCTAATCAGCGAATTTCATTGGCAATTTTCGATAGCGCCAGTTGCCTTAGGGATAGCTGGAATTCTTACTGCTATGTGGCTATATAAAAAACAAAACAGCAAGCCGGATGCTATCGCCTCTTCGCTGAATGCATGGTATAAAGCAGCCTATCACACATTTTATATGGATGAATTATATCTCTTCATCACGAAGAAAATACTATTCAATGTTGTGGGTCGACCGGCTGCTTGGTTCGATAAGAATGTAGTGGATGGTATGGTCAATGCAACGGGCAACACGACACAAATAATTTCAGAAAAGATCAAAGGTTTTCAGTCTGGCAAAGTACAAGACTATGCGATCTATTTCTTGGCAGGTGCCATCGCCTTGGCTGTATGTGGTATGTATATTTGGATGTAAACGGTTTAAAATGAACGAATGAATTTATTAGTACTCTTATTGGTTCCTATCATCACAGCATTGGCTGTCTTGATAATGCGACATAACAACCTTGTTCGTTGGACAGCGTTCATCGGTTCAAGTATTCAACTTCTATTATCGCTCGGTTTGTATTATGCCTTCAATAAGGCAAGGGCTCAAGGCGAAACTTCGCAGATGTTGTTTGAACAAAAGACTAATTTATTCAACAGCTGGAACATCAGTTTGCATCTCGGTGTGGACGGTATATCGGTCGCTATGATTTTGTTGACGTCCTTTGTTGTTGTGGCTGGCGTATTGATGTCGTGGAAAGTAGAAAAGATGACAAAGGAATTTTTCCTTCTGTTGATGTTGCTAAGTATGGGAGCATATGGTTTTTTCATCTCATTAGACCTCTTTGTTCTTTTCTTCTTTCTTGAAGTGGCGGTCATTCCAAAGTATTTACTAATCGGTATCTGGGGAAGTGGTAAAAAGGAAGATAGCGCCAATAAACTCGCCCTTATGTTGATGGGCGGTTCGGCGCTCGTATTACTGGGTTTGTTAGGTATTTATCTGAGCGCTGGTAAGACATTTGATTTGATGCAATTATCTCAGCTACAACTTCCCATCAGAACACAGATGATCTGCTATCCATTATTATTTGTAGGCTTCGGAATTTTTACTGCGTTATTCCCATTTCATACTTGGGTGCCTGACGGACATTCATCGGCGCCTACAGCCGGGTCAATGTTTCTTGCTGGGATATCTATGAAATTGGGTGGTTACGGATGTCTACGAGTAGCCACGTATTTGATGCCGGAAGGCGCGCATGCATATGCCAATATTGTGATTGTATTGTCAACCATTGCTATCTTCTATGGTGCGTTTGCCACTATGATGCAAACCGATTTAAAATATATCAATGCCTATTCATCCGTCAGTCATTGCGGTTTTGTATTGCTCGGTATAGGTATGTTGACGAAAGTGGCTATCACTGGTGCTGTTATGCAAATGGTAAGTCATGGTTTGATGACAGCCTTATTTTTTGCCGTTATCGGAATGATTTATGAACGTACACACACGAGGCAAGTAAATGAAATGGGCGGCTTGTTGAAAGTGATGCCTTTCACGATCACACTTTTATTCATCGTTGGATTTTGTTCGCTTGGCCTTCCGGGCTTAAGTGGCTTCGTAGCTGAGATGACTATTTTTATGGGTGCTTGGGAACATCCTGATACATTTCACCGAGTGGCTACAGTAATGGCTTGTATGAGTATTGTGGTCACGGCAGTCTACATTTTGCGGGCCGTAGGTAAAACAGCTATGGGGCCATTAAAAGAACAATACAATCATTTATCCGATGCTACTTGGAATGAAAAACTAGCGGCTATCGTCTTGATGATAGGTATTTTAGCCATCGGATTAGCGCCGGGTTGGTTGAATCAATTGGTGAGTCCGGGCGCAGACGTAATTATGCAAAAATTAAAATAAGCTCGAGGCAATGAATGATTTTTTTATACGAATGAAACCCGAATTGATGATAGCCGCTGTCATCTTTATTTTATTGTTCCTTAAACTGGGCAAGGGGTTGTCAAACAATAAGCTGTTGTTGCTAATACAAATTTTACTTGTTTGGAACTTCGCATTTGGATTTGTGATGAATGCTGAAGGTCATTTATTCAATGATATGTATCAAACGAATGCAATGATGAGTCTGCAGAAAAATATATTGAACGGTGGCGTGCTTTTGATTGCCTTGTTATTCACTGAGTGGTTTCAGAAATGCGAACACCTGACTGAGTTTTTTATCCTGATGTTGTCGTCGTTACTAGGTATGTTTTTTCTTATCTCGAGTGGCAATCTGTTGATGTTCTATTTATCCATCGAGCTTGCTACGATTCCTGTAGCAGCCTTAGCTAATTTTCATTTCGATAAAAAAATATCCTCAGAGGCTGCGATGAAAATGATTTTATCATCTGCCTTCTCATCTGGAGTGTTGTTATTTGGTATTTCATTGATCTATGGCGCAACCGGTACCTTGCGCTTTTCAGACATACCGGCTTTGCTCGATGGGAGTGCGTTACAGATCATGGCCTTCATATTTTTATTCACGGCCTTTGCCTTTAAGATGTCTATTGTGCCGTTTCATTTATGGACCGCCGATGTGTATGAAGGGTCTCCGATTGCAGTCACGTCATTTCTATCGGTGATTTCGAAAGGTGCGATCGCTTTCGTGTTGGTCTCAACCTTATATAAAGTGTTTCAACCTTATCATACGATATGGTATAGTATGGTAATGATCTTATCGATCGTTACGATGATAACCGGTAATTTATTTGCATTGCGTCAACAGAACTTCAAGCGGTTCCTTGCATTTTCATCGATTGCGCAGGTAGGGTTTATTCTTGTTGGCATCAGCAGTAATTCAATTCAAGGAACGACGTCTGTGATTTATTTTATCCTGATTTATATTTTCTCTAACCTAGCGGCCTTTGGCGTGGCGGGCTTGATATCGTTCGCTACAGGGAAAGAACGTATTGATGACTACAAAGGCTTTTATAAAACAAATCCTTTTCTGAGTTGGATAGTAGCCTTATCATTATTTTCATTAGCGGGCATACCGCCCACGGCAGGTTTCTTCGGCAAGTTATTTTTATTAATCTCGGGCGCCGCTGCAGGTTCGTATCTGTTCATTGGTATTGCGGCTATCAATATGATCATTTCATTGTATTATTATCTTCGTGTTGTACGCGCTATTTTTATGGATGCGAATGAACGTCCGATTGAAAAAATTACAATTCATCCTATGACGCGCATAGCATTAATAATTTGCGGATCAGGTATTGTATTGACGGGTGTAATAAGTTGGATCTACGATGCAATCAAAGCCTTAGTGAATTAAAATCTTAATTGAGTACAAATATGGCAATCAATAAAAATCACGAATTCGAAGAACTTGACGGCATCAAATGCAGTATCATTGAAAAAAATGTATACCCAGTGCGCGCTGAATTTTTAAAACAATTGCTCGAATACAATCGCTTCACTGTGTTGCTTGTTCCAAGTCCTGCGCCAAAAGCAGCGGCTAAACCAGCCATTGAAGATGGAGGCGAAACAATAGAAAATTCGCTGCCACCGCAGGCTCCAGAAACATTTACGGTAGGGGTATCTGATTATACGTTTAATCCTACAAACGCTATTTACGGTCGAACATTGAAAACACCAGATGGTCATATTGTGACGGCGGCCTATTGGCAACAAAAAGAATCGGTGAGCCATGATGATGTGCCGTATTATGATTTTAAAGGCTAATGTTCAATGTAGTAAAGCATTGAAAATAAATACGCTTGTATGCTCAAGTCATTCATTCACCTTGGTTTCCATTGGTATGTTATTCAACATCAATACACATTTTATCATCACTCATGTATGAATGTTCAAACGTAGAATGTATATTGAAGTGATGGATGTAGACGAACTGTTGGTTGAAATGTCCATTTAACTAATTGCACATCGTACTACGTCAATCTAAAAAAATAGTACGTCATACTCAAGTTCAGCTTACTTTTATACCCATTATGATAGCAGATTTAGTATACAAATTTTTACCCTACCTTACTATCGCCGGCAAATCGGTTGTTATCTACCTTTTCATCATTGCGGCTATCCGCATTTTTGGAAAAAAAGAATTGTCGCAATTGTCTGTCATTGATTTAGTGTTTATCCTATTGATTAGCAACAGTGTTCAGAATGCGATGGTAGGAAGTAATAATGAAGTCGAGGGCGGTATTGCAGCAGCACTTGGTCTGTTTATTGCCAACTATTTATTTAAATTTCTGTTGCGTGCTTTTCCGGGTTTCAGTCATATCGCACAAGGCGATAAATTGATGCTCATTCATGATGGGCAACTCATTACTGAAAATGTACGAAAATCCATGCTCTCGGTCCAAGAGCTCGAGCAAGTGGTCAGAGAACATGGTGTAAAAAATATCAGTGATGTGGATCTCGCGGTGCTAGAAGTTGATGGCAATATAAGTGTGTTGTCAAAAGACTATTCGCACCGCACTGTCCAACGAAAAAAGAAACCACAGACGACGCATAATCCGTAACTCAATTTTCTACGTTTAAAAAATCTTTGATGAGAATAGTACTTTCTTTATGTTTTCTTTTTTTGAATCTCAATTTGTTGGCACAATCCATCACGTTAAAAGCCAACTGGACATACAAAGGCACCGACAGTAGTGTTTGGCGTAAGACAGGATGTACATCAACGATTCATACGAGTCTCCTCAATGATAAATTGATTCCTGATCCGTTTTACCGCGACAATGAAAATAAACTACAATGGATTGCTGATCAAAATTGGGAATACGCCACGCACTTCGATGTGAAGCATAATTTTAAGACCTTTTCGAACGTCTTGTTGAAATTTGAAGGACTTGATACCTATACCGATATTTTTTTGAATGATGTAAAAATTCTCAGCACAGATAATATGTTCAGAACATATACGATTGATGTGAAGTCGTGGCTGAAAATCAAGAACAATACATTACGCATTGTTTTTTTTAGTGCAAAAAAAATAACTGATAGTCTTGCTAAACAATCTAACGTGCTTCGACCTTGCGAAAACAATCGAAACTATGTGCGTAAGGCGCAATATAATTTTGGGTGGGATTGGGCGCCGTGTCTAATTACTTGTGGTGTTTGGCGGCCTGTGAAATTGATTTATGGCGAGGATGCAAAGCCGGCAATGGCGCGCTATGCACCTGTAAAATTGGTACAAGAAAATGACAGTATTGGGCAATCTTTTTATTTTACAGTCAATGGTAAACCTACGTTTATGAAAGGTGCTAATTGGATTCCTGCAGATGTGTTTCTGCCAAGGTTGACCAAACAACGATATCGTCAGTTATTACTAGCGGCGAAAGAAGCGAATTTTACAATGCTTCGCGTTTGGGGTGGTGGTATCTATGAAGATGATGCCTTTTATGACTTATGCGATTCGTTGGGTATTTATGTCTGGCAAGATTTTATGTTCGCAGGAGCTATGTACCCTGGGGATAGTAGTTTCTTGGAGAATGTGAAACAAGAAGTGACTGATAATATTCTTCGATTACGTAAACACAAATGCATTGTACTTTGGTGCGGCAATAATGAAATTGATGAGGCTTGGCACAACTGGGGTTGGAAGGAACAATATCATCTGACATCGGCAGATTCTACCAAACTTTGGAACGACTATCGCACACTCTTCCATGAATTGATTCCGTCGTTAGTAAAGCAATATGATTCAGGTCGTCAATACATTGCAAGTTCACCCTTATATGGCTGGGGACGACAACAAAGTATGACGCATGGCGACTCGCATTATTGGGGTATGTGGTGGGGTATGGATTCGATTTCTATGATGTCAAAAAAAATTCCACGCTTTATGAGCGAGTACGGTATGCAGGCAATGCCGAATATAGAAAGCATACGAAGGTTTGCAACTAACGCGGATATGGATACATCGTCTGTAGTGATGAAAATACATCAGAAACATCCGACTGGCTTTAAGACACTGAACAACTATCTTCAGATGGAAAAGATTCCTGTGACAGATTTTGCTTCCTTTATTTCTGCTACACAAGAATTGCAATGTCGGGCATTGGAAACCGCCATCAAGGCACAACGTCATTCGAATGGTCGATGCATGGGTTCATTACTTTGGCAATTCAATGATTGTTGGCCTGTATGCAGTTGGAGTATCGTAGATTATTACGGCAGAAAAAAGAAAGGGTATGAGACCGTAAAAAAATTATATCGCTAAGTGCGTCTTGGGTTCGTTGTTTTAGTTAAACTGAATAACAGATTTGTTTTTTAAATGCTCGGTCTTTGTCAAATACACCTTGATACTGCCTACCAATATGGGCGTTTCGATGAGTAAAGGCACTTTGTTTTCATCATCACTCACATATACAGTCATGTTTTCACCACCTTTAAAAATAGTGCCATCAATCAATAAGGGTTTAAACTTGATGGTATTATAGGTGCCAGTTCGTGTGGTTAATTTTTCTTTGCCAAGATACCGGATAAAAATATTGAACACTTGATCATCAAGAAAAAGTGAAAACGGAATTTTATCGCCTACGTTGTATTGGTTGTAATTGATATTGCGGGCATAATAAATGGATGATAATACATCCTGCACGCAAGCCGGAATATTGAACAAGCCGTTTGTACTTACTGCTTTTTTTGTCGAATGATTAAACAACACGCGATTATACATGCTGTTATTTCGTTCATGCACATCACGAATAAATTTCATCGGTAACATCGTAGCTGTATCGATATAACTTTCATACACATCATTCACTTTATAGATCCAATCGTATGATTTATAACTATTGCCTGCGCCTATAACATGATATACGGGTTTGCCTTGATAGGTTTCTAATGTAGTTGAAAACGAGGCTTCGCCTGCACCTATATAAGCGCCTGCAAGCGTATAATAGACTTTGTAGTGCAGCTTTTCCCCTGATTGTGTGCTGCGGTTTTTGATACCACAAAACGTTTCAGTTTGCGCTTCGGATGTATTGGAAAAATAAATCAACATCAGTAATACACTGACAGAAGCTATGCGCCTGTATGTGTTGATGTGATGGAGAAATTGCTGACTATTATTTATAATCATTGTCCTCTGTTCCTTTATCGGCGGGATCAAATTTGTTGGTCTCGCCCGGTTCGTCATTTGGGTCGGCCATATCGTCTTCGCCGCGGGTTACATTGAGTTGCGCAGCAGCTCGTTGCAGACTAATTTCATCCACTGCGTCACATTCATCAAGGCCTTCCATGATCGAAGGTTTGTCAAATTTGTCGATTGCATTATAACCCAGTTTATTATCGGCTTGGATTCGTTTGAAAAACAATCCCCATATCGGCATCGCGGCCCTAGCGCCTTCGCCTAATCCTTCTCCGATGAAACGATCATCACAACCTACCCACGCGCCTGCTAGCAGTTGCGGTGTATAGCCAATAAACCACGCATCGGATTCACTATTGGTTGTGCCAGTTTTTCCAGCGCATTCGCCTTCAACTCCATAGGCTGGTTTCAGGCGTCGACCGGTACCAAACAAGACGGTTCCCATCATCATACGAATCATCTTAAAGGCAGTAACCTCGTTAATAACTTCTTTTCGTTCAGGAACAAAATTCTCAAGTAGGTTGCCGTTTCGGTCTTCGATTCGTGTGATATAAATTGGCTTAGTATTGATACCATAGTTCGGGAACATAGTATAGGCACGCATCATCTCGATCACAGAAATGGCATCAGCGCCCAGGCACACAGATGGGAATGCATGCAAATCACTGACTATGCCAAGTTTTTTTGCAAAATCTACAAAATGTTGAATGCCTACCATTTTTAAAATATTGACAGTTGCATTATTCTTTGACCACGCCAATGCTTTCTTCATCTGCATAGGACCTTGTGGTTTATCGGGACAATATGAACCTTGTCCAGGAAATGTAACACTTGTGAGTGGAATCGATAGGCAAGGTGAATACCCGTTATCGACGGCCAAGCAATACAGCAAGGGTTTGATGGTTGAACCCACCTGACGTTTGGTTTTGATGTTGACATGATCGTACTGAAAGTATTTATGATTGATGCCACCAACCCAAGCTTTTACTTCGCCTGTGGCAGGATCCATAGCCATGAAACCTGTTTGCACAAAGGCCTTCATATATTTGATACTATCCAATGGCGACATCATCGTATCCTTTTCTTTGCGTGAGTTCCAAGCGAACACGCGCATCTTTACAGGGATATTAAAATTGGCTACAATCTCTTTTTCATCGATACCATCTTCAAGTTGGCTTTTATACCGGTCGCTTTCTTTCATCGCACGCAGCAAGATGGTTTTATGCTCGGCCCATTTTTTAGCATTCGCAAAACGGGTTCTTCCTGCCATGTGTTCTTGCACCGCGTCTTCTGCATATGCTTGCATAGTAGGGTTTATGGTGGTGTAAATTTTCAACCCATCTTTATATACATTGTAACCTTTTTTCTTGCACCACGCTTTTACGTCTTGTTCTACCACCTGACGGAAATAAGGTGCTACGCCTTCGTGTTGCGAATCACTAGTAGGGTTGAAGTCGAGTTTGATGGGTTCTTTTTTTAATCGCTCAGCTTCGACAGATGAAAGTTTATTGTTTTTTACCATTTGATCTAGCACGGTATTGCGACGGTCTTTGGCTCTGCGCTTCGTTGATTCTTTCACTGGATTATACATCGATGAACCTTTAAGCATACCGATCAACAGCGCCGATTCATTCATGGTTAAATCTTTCGGCAATTTATTGAAATAGGTCTTTGCGGCACATTTAATCCCAAAGGCATTGTATCCCCAAGGCACGCTATTGAGATATAAGGTCAGTATTTCTGGTTTGGTTAGATTTTTTTCAAGCTTGACAGCGATGATCTGTTCTTTTAATTTTTCTGTCAAGCGGGTTATGATATTAGTTGACCCTTGCTTTAATAGTTGCTTTGCTGTTTGTTGTGTGATGGTACTTGCGCCTCCCTTTGGACTGAAGGTCAAGAGGCCTACAAGGGCTCTTCCAATGGCTTCAGCATCAATGCCGCTGTGTGTATAAAAACGTTCATCTTCAGTAGCCACAAGTGCGTCGATTGTATTCGGGGCGATTTCTGAGTAGATCACAGGTTCTCTGTTTTCGAGATACAATTGTCCTATCATACTTCCATCCCCTGCAAAAATTTGAGAGGCCGCTGACGATTTCGGATTTTCAAGTTCCTGCATCTTTGGCATATAACCCAACCATCCTGCGTTGAGCATCAATAATAATAAATTGAACGCAATGATGCTTCCTAAAAATGCCCACCATAACAGTTTGATACTTCGTTTCATTTGTATTTAATTTATCATTCGCCTATCGCCTTTACGAATCACACTTTTCTCCGTTAGGCTTGGTTTGTATAGGTGAAATATTCTTCAGGAGCAACCTCAAAAGCCCATCTGTCAATAAGTGAACAAAACTATTGAATTACGCCTTAGAAAAAACTAAAATACAGAATTACTTGGGAAAATTAGGAAATGTTTAGCGCGAAGACCGGCTTAGTTATTTTTGAACGGAGCGATTAATTCAAATTCAGGTATATTAACTCTGAAGAGCTTTTTATTGAGCATATTCTCCATTTGATAATTGCCAAGCATCTTGCCCATATCGCTTCGCAGATTAGCACCTGACACATATTGGAATGACTCGCCAGGTTCCATGACAGGTTGTTGGCCAACGACGCCCTCTCCCTCAACCTCACGATAGGAGCCGTTACTGTCGAAGATATGCCAATGACGACGCATCAGTTTGATAGGGAAGTTAGAAAGGTTTTCGATAGATACCCGATATGAAAAGATGTATTCACTAAGAATAGGATTGGATTGCGACTCATTATAAAATGTTTCCACCGTGATACTTACGCCTTCAGTAATTTGTTGTGACATCATCGTATGTAAAAATAGGTATTTTCTAGAATCGGCAAATTTTAATTACAAGCTACATAGTTCGCTTGATAAACTTTTATTTTCCTCAGATTTCGGTGTGTCTACTATGCACGAAGTGTAACTGATCAACAGCCTTATATGAGCGTGACTACCTAGACAAATGAAGCATGTCTACAAGGCCCATTTCTCAAGAATCTGCTGCGCATGGTCAGCGCTTTTTACTTTTTTGATAATATGATGAATAGTGCCATCTTCATTGATCAGCACGGTTGTTCGAATGACACCCATATACTTACGACCATACATATTTTTTTCGCCCCATACTCCATAGGCATTCATGACGGTTAACTCGGTATCGCACAACAAGGTAAATTGCAATGCGTGTTTGTCGATAAATCGTACGTGTTTTTTTTCATCATCCGGACTCACGCCAATCACCTCGATACCTTTCTTCTGCAATACATCATAATTGTCACGAAGGTTACAAGCCTCTATTGTGCAGGTTGGTGTCATGTCTTCTGGGTAAAAAAACAAGACTACTTTTTTTCCTGCATAGTCTTTCAGTTTAACGGTTTTTCCATGTTGGTTTTTCAACGAGATAGCAGGGGCTTTCGAGCCAGCGATTAATTCACTCATCATAATTTCTTTTTTAAGTGGTTATTGAACGTTGTGCAAATCTACTAGGAACCTTTCAATTGAGTACATTATTGTTTCTTATAGCGCATGGATTTGTTGCGCCAATTGACTACTTCCCGAAATAAAAACCTAGGGCGGTACCTCCAATACAGAGTGCTACACTCGTAAAAACGTAGATGAAAAAAAGAGGCCATTGTTGCTGTTGTATTAAACTATAACTCTCTTTACTGAACGTTGAAAAGGTAGTGAATCCGCCACAAAGTCCAGTGGTTAAAAATAATAGCAAAGCCTGATGACCGCTTTGCGCAGTGGGTTGCATGCCATACAGGGCTGCAAAAAGACCGATGAGAAAAGATCCCGTGATATTCACCACAAAGGTTGCTGCGGGAAATGATGAGGATGGGATTAGTAAACATAATACGTATCGAAGCACACTTCCGATTCCTCCACCAAGAAAGACATACAATACATTTTTCATAATGGTAAAAGTAATGCCATTCGCTTATTCAAACAATTTCAAGTAATTCGAAGTGATGTAAGGGATACTGTCATGTTCTTATTCTTTCAGGATGACGTAGTAGGTTGATAGTTTAACGCATTTGATGAAACGTCGATAGATCAATGCGTGCGATATTCAACCCCTTGCATCCTAGATGTATTATTCGATGCGACTATTTTTTTACCCACGTAAACTCCTTACGTACCTACCCTGATATCTTTGCAATGAATTGTAAGGTAGTTCATGTCATAAAGCGAAACCGGCAGTCACAGGCTGTTCGGTTCGCTCGATTGGCTGAAATTTTATTCACATCGAAAAAATCCATCAGGTTGGATTCATATTAAGTAATACATTTGTTCATACACAATCAATAATTTAAAATTTAAATAATGGCAAAAGAAGTAACAACCGTTGAAAACGAAAAATTAAAAGCGCTGAAGCTTACCATGGAAAAAATCGATAAGGATTATGGTAAGGGTTCAATTATGAAATTAGGTGATAAGGAAGTGGTGGAAATGGACAGCATTTCAACTGGATCATTAGGCATCGATATCGCACTTGGCATCGGTGGTTTTCCACGTGGAAGGGTGATTGAAATTTATGGTCCTGAATCGTCTGGTAAGACTACTATCGCTACACACGCGATTGCAGAAGCGCAAAAGAAAGGTGGTATATGCGCCTTTATCGATGCTGAACATGCGTTTGATGCAGCGTATGCAAAAAAATTGGGTGTCGATACCGATAATCTGTTGATCTCGCAACCCGATTATGGAGAACAAGCCCTTGAAATCGCCGATAGATTAATTTCTTCCGGCGCTATCGACTTAGTGGTCATTGACTCAGTTGCAGCCTTGGTTCCTAAAGCTGAATTAGAAGGTGAAATGGGTGATAGTAAAATGGGTTTACAAGCTCGTTTGATGAGTCAGGCATTACGTAAATTAACAGCCACGATCAACCGCACAGGTTGCTGCTGCATTTTTATTAATCAATTGCGTGATAAGATTGGTGTGATGTTCGGCAGTCCTGAAACAACCACAGGTGGTAATGCCTTGAAGTTCTACGCCTCTGTTCGTTTGGATATTCGTCGTATTTCTCAAATCAAAGATGGTGATGAAGCCATAGGAAATCGCGCTCGTGTGAAAGTGGTTAAAAATAAAGTAGCACCTCCGTTCCGTCAAGCTGAATTTGATATCATCTTTGGAGAAGGGATTAGCAAAACCGGCGAATTATGTGATCTTGGTGTCGATCATGGCATCATTCAAAAAAGCGGATCTTGGTATAGTTATGACACGAATAAATTAGGACAAGGACGTGATGCTGTCAAACAACTCTTGATGGATAATCCTGAAATGGCTGCTGAAATCGAAGTAAAAATTAAAGCTAAGATAGAAGCAGAAAAGTCAATCTAACAGCGCTATGTAGTTGATAGTTAAAACCGCTCCTCGGGGCGGTTTTTTTAATGGACAGTTTTATGCAGTTCTACTGAAAGCTTGGCACTTCTTAGCCTATGAAGTGTTGTCTTTGTTGTCTTACTTGGCTGCATTGAATATCAATAGGAATATGGGTTAAGTTTATTGAACTCATTACGGCAAGTTTCAATAGAATGGATTACTTTTAGACCTCTTAAAAACGTATATGAACCGAAGAACGTTCGTGAAATTGGTAGGTGCATCAGCGCCGGCTTTTGCCTTACCTCATCAATTGTTGGCTAATTCCAACGACACAATAAAGCCGATTGTCATCAGCACATGGGAGCCAAATAAAAAAGCGAATGCTAAGGCATGGGAAGTGCTTAGTGCTCATGGAAGCGCCCTCGATGCGGTACATCAAGGCGTTATGGTGCCCGAAGCCGATCCTGATGATCATAGTGTTGGACTAGGAGGAAATCCAGATCGTGATGGACATGTCACCTGCGATGCATGTATAATGGATCATATGGCAAACATCGGTTCGGTGATGTGTCTCGAACATATTGTGCATGCCATCAGTGTGGCCAGATTAGTAATGGAAAAAACACCTCACGTGCAATTAGTTGGTGAAGGTGCCTTGCAGTTTGCGTTGCTTAATGGGTTTAAAAAAGAAAACTTGCTAACGCCTCAATCGGAAGCTGCATGGAAAAAATGGCTGAAGACGTCGAAATATGACCCTATGACTACTGTAAAGGATATTGAAAAACGAATCAAACAAAGTCATGATACAATTGGCATGATAGCGCTGGATGAAAATAATAATTTGAGTGGCGCTTGCACAACAAGTGGTATGGCATACAAACTTCCTGGCCGTGTTGGTGATTCGCCCATTATCGGAGCTGGCTTATATGTCG
>CAIRSV010000049.1 GCA_903881265.1 uncultured Bacteroidota bacterium | reverse complement strand
CTGAGTTCGAAGCTACTGTCAACGATATGGAAGCCTTGGTATTGGATACTCGCGATCAGGCCATTTTTTGTAAAGGGTTTATTCCGCAATCGATCAATATTGGGTTAGTGGGCGATTTCGCACCTTGGGTAGGCGCTATGATTGTGGATGTTAAGCAACCGATTGTATTAATCACCGAGGAAGGTAAAACCGACGAAACGATTACGCGTTTAAGTCGTGTAGGGTTTGATCGTATCCTTGGTCATCTGAAAGGTGGCTATGCTGCCTGGGTCGAAGCTGGCAAAGAAACCGATGTCGTGCATCGAATCACAGCAGATGAGTTTGCAAATGAATGTAGACTGGGAAAAAGCAAGGTGATTGACATACGGAAAGAAAGTGAATATGCCGCCGAGCATCTTGAAAGTGCGACTTGTAGGCCATTGTCAAACATCAATGATTGGATTAAGGAGCTTCATCCTGAGGAACATGTGTATATCCATTGCGCAGGCGGTTATCGCAGCATGATAGCCGCATCGATTTTGCAATCGCGCGGGTACAGAAATTTTACAGAAATTGAAGGAGGCTTTGCATCAATTGCTAAAACGTCACTTCCCAAGTCTGATTTTGTCTGCCAAAGCAACGTGTTGAAATAATGTATATCTTGATCATCTGAAACAAATAGAATATGGAAGAGAAATGTTGCGTGATACCGCAGAAAAAAATATTGGATCAAGCGTATTGGGATTCACAATATAAAGACAAGACCACAGGCTGGGATATTGGTTATGTATCACCTCCGATGCAAGCGTATATTGATTCGCTGACGAATAAGGAGCTTGAAATTTTAATACCAGGATGTGGAAATACATATGAGGCGGAGTATTTATTGCAGCTAGGTTTTCGTCATATAACGGTCATCGATATCGCACCGGCCGTCGTTGACAAATTGCAATTAAAATTTGCTGGCAACGCTTGTATACAGATTGTATGCGGTGATTTTTTTGCACACGAAGGGCAATACGATCTTATTCTTGAACAGACTTTTTTTTGTGCCTTGCCTCCGGCTATGCGACCTCGTTATGTGGCTAAAATGCATGAATTATTGAAAGTAGATGGCAGCTTAGCTGGAGTGCTTTTTAATCGAAGCTTTGTTGATGGACCTCCATTCGGTGGCAATCAACAAGAATACGAAGCCTTATTCAACAGTGCTTTCAATCCAATATCTATGCAGCCTTGTGATCATTCAATTGCACCACGTGCTAATTCGGAACTGGTTTTTAAATGCCGGAAGAATAATCAGGTAGTCGTTCATCTCTATTCATTTCGGGGTATTACATGCAATGGATGTATGACCACTGTCACGAATAAATTCAAGGATATAGAAGGTGTGATGAATGTACGAATGAATGCAGATTACAGCGAAGTTATGATAGTGTCTGAGTCAGAACCGGACATGCAGAAACTTCAAGATGCAATTGCGTATGATGCGAACTATCACATCGAGAAAGTGATGTGAGATCCATCGGGAACTAGGCGCTTGAGTTAATTATCTCCCTGATTCCATTCAGCAAACGAACTAGGTGTTTCCTCTAAACGGATGCTTGTCAATTTCATCGCTGCCGGAAATAATGGCTTTAATCTGGAGACGAAATCGAGCAGTAGGTTTTCGCATGTTGGTTGATACGGAACAAGAATTACTTTTTCGAATTCATTCGAAATTACTTCTGATTTAGAATAGGGCGCTTCTTCATTCAATACCAAAGCATGGTCAAATTCGTTCAGGATGGTGTCTTTGACAAGGTTCTTTAAATCGCCGAAATCGACAACCATGCCTAGTTTGACATTGCTTGGATCTGCCAACGGTGTGCCCATTAGCGTTACACTCAGGTGATAGGTATGTCCATGAATATTTTTACAAGGACCATCGTACCCAAACAGGGCATGTGCCATATCGAATGTAAATTTTTTCGTTACCCTAACTTTTTGTGACATCATGATTTGCAAAGCTATGATATTTCGGCACAAAGTGGCAAATCGTCTATCAACAATATGTGTAAGGTTTTAAATGGCAAAAAAGTCAAGAGCATATTGTTCACCTGTACAGACATTTCAAACGGCGCTCTTGAAGGTAATGGCAATCGTTACAACACTATCGATGATCAATATCTCGGTTCGATGGTTTTACAAATCTTGCAGTATTTTTACAAACAATAAAAACGATACATGAAAAACTATATCATACGCAATGTGCAAGTAATCAATGAAGGCGTCATTGAGCGCAAGGATGTCTATATGAAAAATAATCGCTTTGAACGTATCGAACGAACGATCTCGCTCAAAGAAAGAGCCGAAGAAATTGATGGCGAACATTTGTACTTGCTACCTGGTCTCATCGATGATCAGGTGCATTTTAGAGAGCCTGGATTGACGCACAAAGCCACGATTGAAACAGAGGCCCGCGCTGCAGTAGCTGGCGGTGTGACAAGCTTTATGGAAATGCCGAATGTGATTCCGCCGACGTTAAATCTAGAACGATTGGAAGAAAAATTTCAAATTGCAAAACATAGTTCGATTGCGAACCATTCTTTTTTTCTAGGCGTATCGAATGATAATGCAAGCGATGCCTTGAAAATAAATAAACATAAAAATGAGATTTGCGGACTTAAAATTTTCATGGGTTCGAGCACCGGTAATATGCTGGTTGATAATATCGTGACACTTGAAAATATATTTACTGAAAGCGAAGTGCTTATTGCAACACATTGCGAGAAAGAAAGTATTATCAGAGAAAATATTGAACGTATGAAAGCGGATGGTATGGATCTCAATCACGCACGTTTCCATCCTGTGATTCGTGATGTTGAAGCTTGTTATGAATCATCGATTGGCGCCATTCAGTTGGCGAAGAAACACGGCACTCGTTTGCATATTCTGCATATCAGCACCGAAAGGGAATTGCAATTATTTACCAACATGTTCCCATTAAAAGATAAGCGCATCACCGCTGAAGTGTGTGTGCATCACTTATACTTTACTGCCGATGATTATGAGCAATATGGGAATCTTATTAAATGTAATCCCGCAATCAAAGCAGCAGAAAATAAGGAGGCACTTTGGAAGGCCTTGTTGGATGATCGTCTGGATATCATTGCCACCGATCATGCTCCGCATACGTGGGAGGAAAAACAAAAACCCTATGTCGACGCACCCGCCGGTGTGCCCTTAGTGCAGCACAGTTTATTGATGTTGCTCGAAGCACATAAGGAAGGCAGAATTAGTTTGGAAAAGCTTGTTGAGAAGGCGTGTCATGCGCCGGCCGTTTGCTTTGATGTCAACGGACGAGGCTTTATCCGCGAAGGATATTTTGCCGATTGTGTTTTAGTTGATTTGAATAAAACAACGAGCGTTTCAAAGGACACTATCTTGTATAAGTGCGGATGGAGCCCGTTTGAAGGACACACGTTCTCCTCTTCGATTGATAAAACATTTGTCAATGGCCATCTGCTGTTTGATCAAGGAAAACAAGTTGATGATGCGAAGGGTATGCGTTTGTCATTTGATAGAAACTAAGCGATGGACAGATTTTCTGTCGCTAATTCCTGATAAACAAGCCGTCAGAAAATATCGCGGTGTGTGATATTTACTGGGTAAACACTTATATTTACATTCCAAATCAATCAAATAAAAATACGACGATTATGATGGTTAAATTGTTTGCCAGCGCCGTCTATGGCGTTGAGGCTATTACTATCACCACTGAAGTGGATGTACTTGATGGACTTAAATTTTTTGTTGTCGGTTTGCCCGACAATGCCGTGAAGGAAAGTCAGCATAGAGTAGAGAGTGCCATAAAAAATAATCATTACCGTTTTCCACGGATTAAAGTGGTGATTAACTTATCACCGGCCGATATCAGGAAGTCGGGAAGCGCCTTTGATCTGCCCATTGCTATTGGTATTTTAGCGGCCACCGAACAAGTCAAGCAGGACCAACTCGCTAAGTATATTATCATGGGCGAGTTGTCCCTCGATGGATCGATTCTACCCATCAAAGGGGCCTTGCCTATTGCCATACAAGCACGCAAGGAGGGATTTGAAGGGCTGTTTGTACCATTGCAAAATGCCCGTGAGGCAGGGATGGTTAATAATCTGAATGTTTATGGCATTTCACATATCACTGAACTCATTGATTTTTTAAATGGTGTGAAAGAATTGAAAGCGGTTGATGTGAATACGCGGGATGAGTTCTTTCATTCGCAATACGATTTTGATATCGACTTCTGTGATGTGAAAGGTCAGGAGAATATCAAAAGGGCATTGGAAATTTCAGCAGCCGGCGGCCATAATGTAATCTTAATCGGACCGCCCGGAGCAGGGAAGACAATGTTAGCTAAGCGATTGCCATCTATTCTTCCACCGCTTTCATTACAAGAAGCATTGGAGACAACCAAGATACATTCGGTGGCTGGTAAACTTCCTGAAAATGCGACCTTGGTTTCGAAACGTCCCTTTCGTTCGCCTCATCATACGGTGAGCGATGTGGCCTTAGTTGGTGGTGGTGGAAATCCGCAACCGGGTGAAATTTCCTTGGCGCATAACGGTGTACTTTTTTTGGATGAATTACCCGAGTTTAAGAGGACAGTGTTGGAAGTCATGCGTCAACCGATGGAAGAGCGAAAAGTATCTATTTCACGTGCGAAAATGTCGATTGATTTTCCGGCGAGTTTTATGTTGGTGGCATCGATGAATCCTTGCCCCTGTGGCTATTTTAATCATCCAGAAAAAGAGTGCAGCTGTCCGCCGGGTGCCGTGCAAAAATACCTCAATAGAATTTCGGGTCCCTTGCTAGATCGGATTGATTTGCATGTCGAAGTGACACCGGTTCCGTTTTCAGAATTGTCATCGATGAATCCAAGGCAGCAAGAAAAAAGTGAAACTATTCGCGCGCGTGTCATTCGAGCTAGAGAAATACAAGGCGAGCGATACAAGGAGAATCAAGGGGTGTATGCGAATGCGCAGATTAGTAGCAAACAATTACAAGAGATTTGTGTTATCAATCAAGCGGGCAGTAATTTATTGAAGACCGCGATGGAACGATTGAACTTATCGGCACGGGCCTATGATAGAATTTTGAAAGTATCACGAACGATCGCTGATTTGGCGGGTTCGCCAGACATCAAAACGGAGCATTTAGCTGAAGCAATCCAATACCGCAGTTTGGATAGAGAGAACTGGGGATCGTGAATGAAATATTTTTTTATTTTCGTAAAACAGCAAAGCCAATACTGCATGACAGGCAATTTTTTGCGTCGCAATATTTTTTCTTTAATTGAAGCAACCCTTGTGTGTCTGCTGCGGTGTTCGTGGTAATGCCTATTTTATTCCATTCAGTTATAATGGCATTTTTCTCTGCGGGAAGTTCTTCAAGCAGTCGAATGGATTGCTCGCAATATGTTTCCTTCCCTTGAAGTTTGCCATACATAAATAACATAGGCACTATGACATTAATGATCAAGGTGTGTACAAATGTTTTGCCTAATGACTTCGTTCGTTCGATTGATTTCTCCTGAAAATTGTAATGCGATAGCCAATAATCTGAGACACTGAGTTTGAATAATTGTTCTATTTCCTTGATGGATGTAGCGCCAAGGAGCGTAGAAAATAAGTGATTAGAGTCAACAAGTAGTCTGGCAAATTGAGCGATTCGCAAGGTTGGAAAATTAGCTGGCCGCAAGCGAAGGAATTTCCATTGATGTTTTTCCATCGGATGAAGTGAGTGAAGTTTTTTGAGGTATTCATATTCGCGTTGAAGTAATATTGGATACGGTTCGTCAACGTAGTCAAACAAAAATCCGGCCTGTCCAAAAAGTAATGATTCAACCTGAATCAGATTATTCTTGTGTTTGCCAAGTAATTGAAGTGGTGTTTGTATGGCTAATTGTTCAAAGGCATCTTGATTAATATGAAGTCCAAACCCACGTGCTAGTTGCACATAGTATACCTCTTGCCAATTGTTTTTATATCTCTTTAACAGTGTTTGTATGGCTTGTGTTTTTTCTTCAAGACGCTCAATCAAGGTTCGTGTCATTTGCTGCCGCAGTGTCAAATTATTCACCTGACTGATCAACTCTTTACAAGGAATAAATGTTGTGGATTGCATCAGTTGTTCAAACTTCAATAGCATATTTTGATCGATATGGTGTTTCAATTCAAGTGTCGGAAATAGGGTGTCATTCATTGTTTCTATTTCCGAGTCGTGTTCGTAAACAACATGCATAATCAGTTTTGAATAGGCGGGATTTTCGTAATGTGCATGCTTATTCCAGTCGCTGCTTTTGAGATGCAGTTCAATATTTCCAGCCCAAAGCGTTTGGTCAATTTTTAGTCTCGCCTCAAGGAAATCTGGTCCAGCATTGGTATTTAGCGTGCCGGGATATAAGATAATGACATCATCTCCTTCGATCGTTTTTAAAACGGGAATGCTTGCATACAAGCGATGCTTCCAAATAAATTGCAATAAATTTTCTGACATGACATCAAGGGTTGTTATACCGATGTGGCATTTAGATTAGTACAGATCTAGTGGGGTATCGAAGAGGCTAATTAGATACGTAATCGGAGCTGTTCAAAAATGTTTTTGATAAGTGGTTGTCGGGTTGATTGGAATTAAAAATACAAAAAAATTACTGATGAGTAAAACTGAATTACTTTTTATTTCCGTAAAACATGTTCTGTAAATTATACAAACAGCCTTTTTAATACTGCGTCACTTCGTAATTCTCGAAGTGCATCATGGGCTATCCATTTGGCGGAAGCAGAGCCCTGTTTTACTATACGTTCAGCACAATCAATGGCAAGCGGATGCAGGTCTTTATTGCGTTTCCCAATTTGTCGAAGGCACCAATTGACGGCTTTCTTGACAAGGTTTCGTTGATCCCAGGCTTCCGCTTCGATGCGTTCAAGGAATTCGACACAACGGGTATCCGCAGCTTTCTTATGATGAACTACATATTGAACCATCAACACGAAACCGGTTCGCTTGACAAACTCAGCTTTCGAGTGCGAATATTCGAATGCCTTCTCAAGAAAAAAATCTGTTTTTTGAAAGAGATTACTGCACACTTGATCGCATAGGTCCCAGCTATAAAAATTGAGTGTCCATTCGTCCATTTGCTTTTTTGTTACTTCCTTCGGATTGTCGATCATCGAAGCCAATATGCGGGCTTCATGTATTTCGGTATTCCATACCTCTTGAGCGATTCGATGTCTTTCGTCGAAAGGAATATTCTTTTTGCAAACCGATGCGATGAATCGGATATGAGGCAATGAAACGCCGATGGCCTTATCGGTTCCAATACCGTAACGCTTCATGCCTTCTAATCGTGATGGGTCAGAAACGGATTTCAATTCGTCTATGATAAACGAAAGCGTTTTCATAAGGGATGTTTAAAGATAGGAAGCCATTTCGCGTTGTAATTTCAATGCTTCCTCTCGGGCTTTTTCGGCAAAGTAGTTATCGTTGCCAGCATAAATAATTTGGCGAGACACATTCACCAATATGCCAATATCATCGTTCATGCCGTATTTACTGACGTCCTCTAAACTGCCACCTTGTGTGCCTACACCGGGTATCAGCAAGAAATGATTTGGTATTATTTGTCGTATCTGTGCGAGTTGTTCTGCTTTGGTAGCGCCCACCACAAACATCAAATTATGAATGCTGCCCCATTCGCTTACTTTTCGCAATACTGTTTCAAATAATTTCTCAGATCCTACGCTGAGTGTTTGAAAATCAAAAGCGCCTTCATTTGATGTTAGCCCTAACACGATGGTCCATTTATTATCAATATCCAAAAAGGGTTTCACGCTGTCTTTGCCCATATAAGGCGCTACTGTAATACTATCAAATGGCAGTGTTTTAAAAAAGGCATTCGCATAGTGCGTACTTGTATTTCCAATATCGCCTCGCTTTGCATCAGCAATGGTGAAGATGCCATCAGGTATGTAATGCAATGTTTTTTCCATACTGTACCATCCTTTCACGCCATGGGCTTCATAAAAAGCGGTGTTGATTTTATAGCTCACACATAAATCGCTTGTGGCATCGATGATTTGCTTATTGAATTCGAAAATAGGGTCTTCAAGTTCTAAAAGATGTGATGGAATTTTTGAAATATCGGTATCCAACCCTACACAGAGATAGGATTTTTTTGTTCTGATTTGTTGTATGAGTTCGTTTCGGGTCATGGGTAATTTTTGGAAAGTAAGTATAAATGTCTTTTCTATGTAATATCTTGATTAAAATAATTTCATCGCGCTTCATCTGCAATCCTATCCTATAAGACCCCTATCTGATTCTAGAATAGTCTGGAAATGATTTCAGTTTTTTAAGGTCTTTGATTTCCTTGATCGTTTGACAATTTTGTAAAGTTTCAATAAGATCCGCAACATGGTTGAGTAGTTTAGTATCTGAAATTTTACGGATGTCTTTTGCAAAACTCTTGTCGATTCGTACAATCATTTTTTTCGCAATTGTTTCACAAATAGTCTGGTGTCGATATATTGGTCAGTTTTTCCTTTTTTGATAGCAAATCCCAAAGCATAATCTTCTTTTTCAGCTACTGTCATTTTCCTGCTTTGTTTCCCCATTTTGGAAGCAATTTTTATCAAAAGATCCATGTCTTTTTTCGATTCAGAATTTATCAATACCATCTCCATGACCCTAATATTTTGTACAAATATAAATGTTCAATTTGATTTAGTGAATAGAAATGAATGCCTCCGAAGCAAATGCTAAAATAGTATTCTAATGAAGGTTGAATATGCATAATTGTACTTGGGGTTTGATATTTACAATCTGTGAATTTGTGGCGAAATAAATTATTCCTCACAGGAGATTTTTGAGGAATTCAATCGGTTAAACCCTATGACATTTTAAAATATATTGCCTACCTTTATTCACAATTTTTCGCACCCCACGTATGGCACAGACCACCACCCAGTCGCAGATAAAAAAAGACATGAAGGCTTCCAATGGTCATTCCCAAAATGGCAATGGTGCAATCGTAGTCAAGCTTGCCTATATCGACGACCACCCTTTTGAAATGAAGGACGGTGAAACGATCCTCTCATTTGTCAAACGCAATAAGGATAAGAAACTGATCCCTACACTATGTGATGCGCCTAACCTCGAGCCCTTCGGTAGTTGCCGTGTGTGCAGTGTGGATGTGGCTCTCGTGCAAAACGGCCCGGTGAAAACGCAAGCTTCGTGCCATACACCTGTCTTGGCCAATTCGTATATCTACACGAGTAGTGAGCGAGTGCAGCGACTGCGACGAAATATTATCGAGCTTGTGCTGACCGATCATCCGCTGGATTGCCTCACCTGCGAAGTGAATAATAATTGCGAACTGCAGGAAGTGGCGGCTCGCGTAGGTGTGCGTGATGTGCGGTATCCTGAAGGAAAAAATCATCTCGATCGAACCAAAGATTTGAGTCATCCGTATATGACGAGCGATTTAAGTAAGTGTATCAATTGTTTTCGTTGTGTGCGCGCTTGTGATGAAATTCAGGGGCAATTTGTGTTGAGTATGGCAGGTCGAGGTTTCGATAGTCATATCATCAAAAGTACGAACCAATCTTTTTTTGACAGCGATTGTGTAAGCTGTGGTGCTTGTGCGCAGGCTTGTCCTACAAGTGCCATTAGTGATGTATTTGAAAGTAAGAGTATCGTCGCTAAAGAAAAAACGCGCACGATTTGTACCTATTGCGGCGTTGGATGTAATCTAGAAGTGGCGACTGTGAATGGCGTTATTAAAAGTATACAAGCGCCGTATGATGCCGAAGTGAATGCAGGACATACTTGTTTGAAAGGACGTTATGCCTTTTCGTTTTATAATCATGCCGATCGACTTCGAACGCCTCTCATAAAAAAGGAAGGTGTGTTTGTTGAAGCAAGTTGGGATGAAGCGATGAATTTTATTGCCGGAAAACTAACTGATATCAAATCGAAATATGGTGCCGACGCCATCGCGGGTATTTCATCGGCACGATGCACGAACGAGGAGAATTATATTATGCAGAAATTTATCCGCACCGTTATCGGCACGAACAATATCGATAGCTGCGCTCGTGTGTGTCATTCGCCAACCGCCCTTGGTATGCAACGTACTTTTGGAACAGGCGCCGCTACCAATTCAATCATCGATTTAAAATATACCAATGCCATTATGGTCATTGGTGCCAATCCCACAGAAGGCCATCCTGTTACCGGAGCCAAACTGAAACAGTTTGCCATGAAAGGAACGTGTATCGTTATCGATCCTCGCCGCACCGAGTTGGCTAACTATGCAACGTATCATCTTCAATTGAAGCCGGGGACGAATGTCGCTTTGCTGAACATGATGCTGCATTATATTATGCAGGAAGGTTTAGAAGACACAAACTTTATTGCTGATCGAACAGAAGGATATGATGCATTCAAACAACACGTGCTGAGCATGGATATGGATGAATTGCAATCAGTTACTGGCGTGGAGAAGGAACTTGTGCGAAAGGCAGCTGTTGCGTATGCGACCGCTCCGAATGCGATGAGCTTTCACGGCTTGGGTGTTACCGAACATTCGCAAGGAACATATACCGTGATGCTGATTGCAGACCTCGCTATGATCACGGGAAATATTGGACGTCGTGGTGTTGGTGTGAATCCATTACGCGGACAAAATAATGTGCAAGGCGCTGCCGATATGGGTTGTCAGCCGCATCAAGGAGCCGGCTATTTTGATGTCACGAATCCGGAATACCATCATAAGTATGAAGAATTTTATGGCGTCAAATTGCCTGATTATGTCGGTTTGAAAATACCTCAGATGTATGATGCCGCTATCGAAGGAAAACTAAAAGCGCTTTGGCTGATGGGAGAAGACAATGTGCAGACGGACCCGAATACCAACCATGTGAAAGAAGCGATGAGTAATCTTGATCTGCTTGTTGTGCAAGAACTCTTTATGACCGAAACAGCTAAGATGGCTGATGTAATTTTACCTGCTTCATCCTTCCTTGAAAAGACTGGTACGTTTACAAATGGCGAACGACGTATCCAAAAAGTACAGCAGGTAGTCAAGCCATTGGCGGGTACGAAACCTGACGGACAGATTATCGCCGAAATCATGCAACGCATGGGTGCCGATGAACCTGATTATGATGCTGAACATTTGTTGAACGAAATTTCGCAGATTGTGCCATTCTTTGCTGGTGTGAAATGGAATGAACTCGGCATAAACGGAAAGCAATGGCCTGTATTAGCCGATGGAAGCGATACAGAAATACTTCATACCGAATCGTTTAAATTAGGCAGAGGTGTATTCCAGAAAGCAACGTGGAAAGAGACAACTGAACTGACTGATAACAAAAAAGACTTCCCGTATATACTGACGACAAACCGCGAACTTGAACATTACAATTGCGGCACTATGACACGTCGTACCGGTAATGCCGATATCCTAACATGCGATACATTAATGATACATCCTGATGATGCCGTCAAACATTTTATCGAAGAAGGCGATATGGTTTGTATCGAAAGCGCCCGTGGTAAAATTGATGTCAAGGCTCGTATTACGGATGAGGTGAAACCCGGCATCTTGTCGTCAACCTTTCATTATCCTGAGGTAAGTATGAATATTCTTACTAGCTCTGTTACCGATGCGGATGCCTTATGTCCAGAGTATAAAGTATGCGCTGTGAGAATTAGGAAGAGCAAGGGGAAATATAAATTGGAAAGCGCTCAATAAGATACGTTGTATCACAAATTTTTTATTGTCCATTAGCATCAACAAGCTTCTGTGATTGGATATTATTTCTTTTATATGCTATCAGGCTTAGCCTCTTCACTTATTTTCTCATTCCACCCCTTTCGTTTAACTTGCAGACCTTATGGCAAAACAGGATCTTGATATTATCGTTAAAGGCGCTCGTGTACACAATCTTAAGAATGTAACGGTTCGTTTTCCGCATAATAAACTGATTGTGGTGACGGGTGTCAGCGGCTCAGGAAAGTCCTCTCTCACCATGGATACCTTGTTTGCCGAAGGTCAACGACGTTATGTCGAAAGCCTTAGTTCCTATGCCCGTCAATTTATGAAGAGTATGCAGAAACCAGATGTCGATATGATAGATGGCCTTTGTCCAGCTATTGCGATTGAACAAAAAGTATCTGCACGCACACCGCGATCCACTGTCGGATCTATGACTGAAATGAATGATTATTTGCGTCTCTTGTTTGCCAAAGCCGGACGAACTTTCTCTCCAGTCAGCGGTAAAGAAGTAAAGAAAGATGAAGTGAATGATGTGGTGAAATTCATCGTCCAACTTCCGAAAGGAAAAAAGATTCACATCGTCATCCCTTTGCCAAAGGAAGCCGAAAAAAATGTCAAGTATTATCTTGATGATCTATTGCAGAAAGGCTTCACTCGTCTCTATCATTTGCAAGAAAAATATGTGATTCAAATTGAAGACTTGCTGATGGAAGAAGAGCCTACACTCGATATGAAGAATATGTATATCCTCATCGATCGTCTGGTAGCCAAAGCCTTTGAAGAGGATGAAATACATCGTGTGGCCGATAGTATACAAACAGGTTTCGATGAAACGAACGGCGATATTTTTTTAGATATTGAAGATCGCATCGAACATTTTTGCAACCGTTTCGAACTCGATGGCATACGATTTGAAGAGCCCACGCCGAATTTCTTTTCGAGTAATAATCCTTATGGCGCTTGTTCTGAATGTGAAGGCTTTGGACAAGTATTAGGCATCGATCCGGCGCTCGTGATTCCGAATAAAAACCTGTCGGTACACGAAGGTGCGGTCGTGTGTTGGAATGGCGAAAAGATGAGCGAATGGAAAACGGCCTTTATCTATGAAAATAAAAATAAATTTCCTATCCATAAACCAATCCGTCAACTGAGTAAAGAAGAGTATGACTTATTGTGGAGTAGCGCGCATGGTATTGATGCCTTTTTTAAGATGGTGGCCGATAATTTATACAAGATACAATATCGTGTGATGCAGTCTCGCTATCGTGGCAAGACACCTTGTACAAGTTGCGGTGGCGCCCGTATACGAAAGGATGCCTTATGGGTGAAAATTAATGATACCCATATTGGCGAATTACTTGATATGCCGGTTGAGAAATTAAATGAATGGATGAAGGGGCTGACCTTGAATGAGCATGATAAAACGATTGCTAAACGTATCCTAATTGAATTGGAAACACGCATTCAAACCTTACTCGATGTAGGCTTGAATTATTTGACGCTGAATCGCACAGCGAATACACTCAGTGGCGGCGAAAGTCAGCGTATTCAACTGACGAGAGTGATAGGTAGTAACCTGACAGATAGTTTGTATATTCTTGATGAACCTTCTATTGGTTTGCACGCCCGTGATACGAGCCGTCTTATCAAGGTTTTGAAACGATTACGCGATTTGGGTAATACGGTTGTCGTGGTCGAGCATGATGATCAGATTATGCGTGAGGCTGATTATATCATCGATGTGGGTCCGTTTGCGTCACATCTAGGTGGTGAGATTATTGCCGCAGGAACGTATAAAGAAATTCTGAAGAATAAAAAAAGTCTCACGGCGCAATACCTGAATGGCGATCTGAAAGTCGGTATCGAAAAGCCAATCCGTAAGGTGGTGAATAAGATTACGCTAACAAATTGTACACAACACAATCTCAACGATGTGACTGTCACGTTTCCGCTGAATATGCTCTGCGTGGTCACAGGTGTGAGTGGTTCGGGCAAGACAAGTCTTATTAAACATATTTTGTATCCGGCATTGAAAAATGCCAAGGGTGATTTTAGTGTGAAGCCGGGCGAGTTTGCCGAACTCAAAGGCGATTTGCAAGCGGTTAGTTCGGTGGAGATGGTAGATCAGCATCCGATTGGAAAATCATCACGTTCGAACCCTATTACATACATCAAGGCTTATGATGATATACGCGGTTTGTATGCCGCGCAGCATGTAGCCAAAGTGAGAGGCTATACACCTGGTTATTTTTCGTTCAATGTCGACGGTGGTCGCTGTGATACGTGTAAAGGCGAAGGCGAAACAGTAGTCGAAATGCAGTTCCTCGCCGATGTACATCTCACCTGTGAAAGTTGCAAAGGCAAACGGTTCAAACAGGAAGTGGTGGAAGTACAATACAAGGGTAAAAGTATCACCGATGTCTTGGATATGAGTGTCGATGAAGCGCTTGAATTTTTTCAAAGTGAAAAGAAGATCGCCGAAAAAATAAAATGCCTGCACGATGTAGGACTCGGTTATATCAAACTCGGCCAATCGAGCGATACACTCAGCGGTGGTGAAGCGCAACGTGTAAAACTAGCCTCCTTTCTCGACAAGAGTTTTGCCAATAAAAAAATCCTCTTCATTTTTGATGAGCCGACAACGGGCTTACATTTTCATGATATCCACAAGCTCTTGCAATCATTTCAAGCATTGATTGAAAACGGACATTCTATCATCGTCATCGAGCATAATCCTGATGTTATACGCAATGCCGATTGGGCCATTGATCTTGGGCCTGAAGGGGGTGATGGCGGTGGCTATCTGCTATACGAAGGCGTTGTCGCAGGATTGAAAAAAGAGAAGAAGGGTTATACATGGAAGTATGTTTGATGTGGGTATTAGAAAACGAGTGTAGTAGATGATGTAGAAGTAGTATGAAAATTTGCAGATATCGTTTTGTGTATCAAACAAGAAATGCATACACACAGATTGTTCTCACCTTTAATGCGCCAACAAATAGTGATTCTTTATAGTGTATGTTAAGTTTAATTAAGGGGATTGAATTTAAGCCGTATTTTGTGGGTAAATTATATTCGAAACATGTTTAAAAAATTTACCACCGCAGACAAGCTTTTATTTATTGCTGCTCTCTTATCATTGATATTTTCTGAAGTGCTCTATTTTCAGGGCGAAAAGTCCGATGGCACCTTTATTGGTATTTGGGTACCTTCAATACTAGCATTCGGAATTTATCTCAAACTAATTAATAACAAAAAAAATGACTGATTTAATACCATATTTTGCAGGACTCATTACGTTACTCTTTGGGGTTGGATTTGCACTTGCAATTGCAGGAGGTGAACGAGATTAAAAGAATAGATAGGTTCTTAACCACTAAAAGTAGTGTCTCGTACTAAGTAAAATTTCGAAGTTGCCATGATACAATATCTATCATGATGAATCGTTGAATGTTTTCTTATCGATGAATGACGGGTAGCGTCACATGTAATAATACTAGATGATCAACACATTTTTATCAGCGCGCTGGGAAAACCTTATTATGGCCAATTATGCCATCAACCCTGAAATTTTGAAACCCTATCTTCCACAGGGTGTTGAGTTCGATTTTTACAAGAATGAAATGTTTGTGAGTTTGGTAGGCTTTATGTTTAAACGCACTAGCCTCTTTGGTGTGCCCATACCCTTTTTAGGCACGTTCGAAGAAGTTAATCTGCGTTTCTATGTCAAACGAACAGAGGGCGATACTATAAAAAGAGGTGTGGTGTTTATCAATGAAACGGTTCCCTATAAATTGGTAGCCTGGGTGGCCAACAAATTGTATCACGAGCATTACATTGCGATTCCCACAACGAATAGAATGAGTCGCACAGAGCGTTCACAACATATAGCCTATGACTGGCGAATGAATGGAAAATGGAATCGGCTTGCTGCACATACGGTTCTTGAAAAGGAGGTGATGGACGCTGGATCCATAGAGGAATTTATTTTTGAACATTACTATGGGTATACAAAAATAAATGAACGTTGCTCGCAAGAATACTGCGTGAATCATCCTACTTGGCAGGTGAATAAGGTATTGGATTATGCAGTTGATTGCGATTTTAGCTCGATGTATGGGCACGACTTCGCGTTCTTGTCTAATCAGCAACCGACATCTGTGATGGTAGCCGCTGGGTCGCCTGTGACGGTGAATTGGAAACGAACTTTATTCTAAGTACTTATACATGGAACAACAAGAACTAGATAGAATCATTGAAATGGCGTGGGAAGACCGAACGCCGTTCGAGGCAATAAAAGCACAATTTGGTTATGCTGAAACCGATGTCATTGCATTGATGCGGAAAGAGTTAAAGCGAAGCAGTTTTAATTTATGGCGCAAGCGTGTCCATAGTGGTGTGAGCCAAAAGCATGTGCAGAAACGAAATGCTGATATCCTTCGTTTTAAATGCAGTCGTCAGAAAACGATTTCAATGAACAAAATAAGTAAGCGATAATGGATAGGTGCTTTGAGACATCGTATGATGCGTTACTTGAAAAGGTAGATCAAATAAATCCGATGGCCTATGGTCAAACCAGGAACTTTATTGATGGCGCTGTCACTTGTTTATCTCCCTACATATCGAGAGGCGTTATCAGCACCCAACAAGTGCTTCAACAAGTATTGGCGAAGGGTTATGAGCTTTCTCAAATAGAATCTTTTGTAAAAGAACTTTGTTGGCGCGATTATTTTCAACGGGTGTGGCAGGTAAAGGATATACACGTTGATATCAAGTGGCCACAACAACCCGTTTTACATACGCAACTACCTATGGCTATTGTGCAGGCTAATACTGGTATTGTAGCCATTGATCAGGCCATTCAGCAATTATACAGCAGCGGCTATATGCATAATCATTGCCGCATGTATACCGCTTCGGTGGTGTGCAATATCGCTCAAGCGCATTGGTTACATCCTGCCCAATGGATGTATTATCATTTATTGGATGGTGATTGGGCTAGCAATGCTTGTAGCTGGCAATGGGTTGCTGGTGCGAATAGCAGTAAAAAATATATTGCCAATCAGGAAAACATAAACAAGTATATCTACACTAATCAGTCGGGCACTTTTTTGGATACGTCGTATGAAAATTTGACAAAAATGGAAGTGCCTATTCATCTGCTCGCAGCACAAACAGTGCAGCTTGAAACAAATCTACCAAAAGGCGATACGATGCAAATTAATAAGTCTTTACCCACCTTTGTCTACAACTATTACAACCTCGATCCGCTATGGCATATGGACAAAATAGGCAACCGGATTTTATTGCTCGAGCCTGATTTTTTTTCGGACTATCCGGTCAGCAATCGATGCATTGATTTTATGTTGGCATTGGGTAAAAACATACCTGAACTCCAAGTGTATGTTGGTTCATTTGACACATTTTGTGCGCAGTATGATGTAAACACGTTCTACTATAAAGAGCATCCGCTTAACACGCACTATAGAGGCATCAAGGATTCTAGGGATTGGATGATAGAATCTGTGTGTGGTTACTATCCTTCTTTTTTTTCTTACTGGAAAAAAATACAAACACCATTAATGCTACAATATTCATAATATGATTATCGACAAAGACACATTAGGCCGATACGAAAGCCGGTACAGAGCACGCTTGATAAATTCCTTAGCGGGTGTCAGACAGGCTATGCTAATCGGCACACGATCGAAAGCCGGCGTTAGTAACCTGGCTATTTTCAACTCGCTGATTCATCTTGGGGCTAACCCGCCACTATGGGGTTTTATATGCCGACCCGATACTGTTCAACGTGATACCCTGACCAATATTCTAGAAACAAATCAATATACGATCAATTATGTTGTGACTGCCGATTATGAAAAAGCACATCAGACGTCAGCCAAATATGACAAGGGTGTTTCTGAATTTGATGCGTGCGGATTCACTGAATATAATCACGTCGATATTGATGCGCCCTTTGTTGCTGAAGCACCTGTGAAAGTAGCAATGAAGCTTGAACAAAAAGTAGACATTGCCATCAATAATACTATCTTGATAATAGGCAGCATTCAGCATATTGAAATGGATGACGCCATGATTTCATCGGATGGATTTGTGGGCTTGGATCACGTCGACGCATTAGCCTGTGCGGGCTTAGATGCTTATTATGAAACCCGTCTAATCAATCGATTAACGTATGCAAACACGAATCAATGGCCTGAAAAATTAACGTAAAGAATGGAATGATCTTTGCCGGTGTTATCGGCTATTAGGCGCAAGAGGGAATTGCCATTTTTTGGTTACGCGTTAAAGTCATTGCCAACAACTGAAATCTACTGTATGCATTTTGGGCATCGGATATCGAACACCATTTATTTCGGCCTGTATCCCGATTCCCTCAATATCGTTTGCGAATCGGATGGGTCGTTCAAGATATCCACCATCGATTTCTCAGGATGTTTTTCCATATAGGTATGTATGATTTGCCAACCTATCCATGAACCGATATTGCCAGGTGATTCAGGGGGCATGCCGGTTGATGAAGGGCCATCATTGACATAACGCATCACATCTTGCCAGTTGGTCGAATACAATAATTTCTGAATCGAAAAATAATTCCAAATCATTGCTTCATTCTGCTTGCACCACGTGAGTTGTTTATCGGTATAACCCATTAGCAATTCATCCTTGCTGTTAGGTAAGGTATATTCCATAAACAAGAGTTGTTTGCCCTTCATGATCATCAGGTCGAGAAGGTTTTTTCCATCGGGTTCAAACGGAAACATATTCTCATAAATGACCTTGCTTGCATTCACAGGAATGAACTCAGGCTTACAATGTTCAATTTCATAAGCCGGCAACTGCACCGATGCGTAAAACGGGTAACTTACACCTAGATACATATCAAGACCTATCCCTAACGCTGTATCAACCGTTACAGCGCTCCAGTTATTGAGGCCCGAAATAAAGTAATAGACATCACCCACTTTTTCGTTCGGGAAATAATACGTCACATGCTTGAATAAATTACTGAGTTCGGCATCGATTTGTTTCACATCAGGAAATCGTTTCTGCACGGTATCATACAAGCCTCTATAATCTTTGTAGGTGAGAAAATGTTTGACAGAATTTAGAAAGGCTTCATTGTCGTTGTTGCGCGCAAAGCCTGTTATTTCTCTGTAATAGACATTTGAAAATTCGGGATATTTATTGCCTAATGCATTCACCGAAGCGTCCATTTGATTGGTATCACAGGCGTACAATTCCTGATCGAAACGAATCGAATGTATCTTGACCTCCACCTTCGATACATCGATATTCTTCTTGCTTTTGCTGGTATTGCAGGCACTGAACAAGCTTAACATGGCAAGACAAAAAAATGCTATTTGGAGAGGTTTATTGAGGGCGTGCGGTGCGTTCATATTGTCTTGTTTTACGGCAATGCAAAAATGAGTCATTAATCGTTAACTAAACTAAAAAATATCAAAAACTAGTTCTTGCAAAGGTCTTGTCTTGTTCTTCGTTGAGTTTAAATTCAGCAAAGGCGTGGTTTTTTATTCTATTGAACAAAGTGTACTTTTGAAACATGAAAATTATACTGGCGCAGCAAAATTATCATATCGGAAATTTCGAATCGAATACACAGAAAATTATCGCAGCGATCGAAGAAGGAAAGAAGCAACATGCCGATCTGATGGTGTTTTCAGAATTATGTATCTGCGGCTATCCTCCACTTGATTTGTTAGACTTTACTAATTTCATAGAAAAATGCAACGAGTCGATTGACATGATTCGTTCACACACACAAGGTATAGGGGTATTAATAGGAACCCCTTCAGTCAATGAAAAAAAGGAAGGGAAGAACTTGTTTAATAGTGCCTATTTACTTTATAATAATACGATTGTTGATGTCGTGCATAAGTCGCTATTGCCAACCTATGATGTGTTTGATGAATACCGATATTTTGAACCTGCCTATGCGTGGCATACGATGATGTTCAACGGTAAAAAGTTGGCTGTTACCATTTGTGAAGACATTTGGAACCTGGGCGATAATCCGCTTTATCGTATTTGTCCGATGGATGCACTGATTAAAGAACAACCCGATGTGATGATTAACCTAAGCGCATCGCCGTTTGATTATACGCGTATTGAAGAACGCAAAGCAATCATACAAGCGAATGTTGCGAAGTATAAAATTCCACTGATTTATTGCAATACCGTTGGTTCGCAAACTGAAATTATTTTTGATGGAGGCTCCTTAGTGTTTGATAAGGATGCCAACCTTTTAAAAGAAGGTAAGTATTTCGAAGAAGATATGTTGACCGTCAATTTTTTGGATAATGGAAGCTTTGAAGAAATGAGCATCGCCACGTCAAAAGAAATTTCATCGGTCAAATGGAATCCTAGTGTGTATGATCAGCATTTGCATACCGATCGCATCTATGATGCGATCGTACTGGGCGTGAAGGATTATTTTTCAAAGATGGGATTTAAACATGCTATTCTTGGAAGCAGCGGTGGTATCGATTCGGCAGTCACGTTGGCTATTGCGTGTGAAGCCTTAGGTAATGAGAATGTGCACGCACTATTATTGCCATCACAATATTCAACCGGTCATTCGGTTGATGATGCCGTAGCCTTGTCAAAAAAATTAGGAAATCCCTATGATCTTATTGCCATTCAACCGGTATTTGATGCCTTTATGGATCAACTGAAACCTATCTATAAAGATCTTCCTTTTAATCTAGCAGAAGAGAATATTCAGGCACGCACAAGAGGAAATTTATTGATGGCGGTGGCGAATAAATTTGGTTATATTCTTCTGAATACAACTAATAAAAGTGAATGTGCTACCGGTTATGGAACGCTGTATGGCGATATGGCGGGAGGCATTTCAGTATTGGGCGATGTGTACAAGATGCAGGTGTATGCACTCGCCAATCATATCAACCGAAATGGTGAAATTATTCCACAACATATCATTGATAAGGCGCCTTCAGCCGAACTGCGGCCTAATCAGAAAGACAGTGATTCATTGCCCGATTATTCATTGCTCGATGCCATTCTTTATCAATACATCGAAAGACATCACGGGAGCAAGGAAATCATTGCCATGGGATTTGAAAAAGAAATGGTGGAACGCACCTTGCGATTGGTGAACATCAGCGAGTATAAACGAAATCAGTTTTGTCCGATTATACGGGTATCTCCAAAAGCCTTCGGTGTAGGTCGTCGAGTGCCAATTGTAGCGAATTATCTTTCTTGATAGTTGTAAGAATGATCTGCGTCTTGTCAATTAAAATAAAAAGGAATGCCGTGGCTATTGCGTATTCTTTGATGTAAAAATCAGAATTGTAATTTACTTCCAAATGACAAATCACCTGCATCGCCAAGACCCGGAACGATATAGCCTTTTGCAGTAAGTTGATCATCAATATCAGCAGCCCAAATAGTAAAATCTGGGAAACGATTGCGCAAGGCATTGAGGCCTTCGGTGCAAGCAATCACTACTACCACATGCACATGAATAGGCTTGCCATACTCATATAACTCTTCTAGCGCCTTGATTAGCGAAGCGCCGGTAGCTAGCATCGGATCGGCCACAATGAGTGTGCGTCCTTCGAGATTAGGACAGGTGACATATTCTTGACTAATCACAAAGCTTTCATCCGTGGCGTTATGTTTACGATATGCTGCAACAAATGAACTATCGGCTTTGTCGAAATAATTTAATAAACCTTGATACAACGGAATGCCCGCTCGGAGTATGGTTGATAATACAGGTTGACTGCTAAGCTCTTTGGCACTATAGATGCCCATGGGAGTTTCGATTTCTTTATCGATATAGGTCATGGTTTTGCTGATTTCATACGCCATAATTTCGCCTATTCGCTCCAAGTTTCGACGGAATCGCATCCGGTCGTTTTGTACGTTTATATCACGTAGTTCATTGACCCATTGATTCACTAGCGAGTGTGTTTTTGCAAGATGATGTACCATGGCATAAAATTACTCCGTTTTACTAAGGAATAAAAGGAACATTGATATTTACTTTTGAATTGGCCGGTAATTTGCAGCACGGCGTTTGCTGGTGTTTGTACGTTAGGCGAATGTGCAACTACGATAGCTCTTTCGTTATTTCTTTTCTATCTTTGCCGGATGGTATATCATGTAATAGGCACAATGAGCGGAAGTTCGATGGATGGTCTCGATATCGCTTATTGTTCGAT
>CAIRSV010000048.1 GCA_903881265.1 uncultured Bacteroidota bacterium | reverse complement strand
TGGAAATCCCCGCCGCTTTGATTGCTGTTAACTCCGAACTTTCACCCAGATTGCCGAAGGTCATAATGGCGGCAAAAAGAATGCCTAAGGGCAAGGCAATCGGCACGAGTGTGGTAGAAAGAAGACCAATAAATTGACAAATCGTAAGCACATCCAGTCCTTTGCCGATGAATTCGTCAATCCAGACCCACATAAACTGCATGATAAAAATTAGCCAGGTCACAAAAAAAGCCCCAATAAAGGGAGGTATAAACGACCTGATAATAAATTTATGTAATGACTTCAACAACAAATTTTTGTGTAAAACGAACGCACTCAGTGGTGAATACGGTTAATAAATTCGAACGAACTAGCACACAGAACAACAACAAGGCAGCGAATGCTGAAGGGTATCTTAGCTTCCTACACGATGTTTCAGATCATGAATCTGCGCGCCCCAAAGTTGCTCCTGATCTTTAATATCATTCTTCTCAGCATAATCTGTAATCGTCAAGATGGTTTCGTTGGTAACGGGACTCCGTTCAATTCTGAATTCAAAATATTCATTCTCATCCATCCAATCCCATTTAAAAACGACATATTCATTTTCTTCGGCTGCAATCATTTCAGCTACTTCGTCGTTTCCTTTCCAATGAAAAACAAACCTGTTTTCGCGCTGAGTGACCTTATCAGCAAACCATTCCCCCAATCCGGTTGGAGTCGAAAGAAAATCATATAAGATAACCGGTGAACATCTGATTGCAAATTCTATGCTATATTGAATACGTTTTGACATCTAGTAAGTATGTTGTTTAGTAAAGTACATTTTTTACTTCCCACAATAATAACAAAAACAATGAATCTTCAAAATTATTAATCGCTTTATTTTTGCAGGTATTGTTAAATCAACATTAAAATATATTTTGGTTGTATTGACTTTAACAATAGCTTTGCTAAATAGTGATTCTCTGTTAACATTGACAGATACTCACTTTTACTAACATTAAAAATACTCACTAACGAAAAAATCTTTACCACCTTATGTCAATGCGCCAACTTAAGATTACTAAATCTATCACCAATAGAGAAAGTCAATCACTTGAAAAGTATCTACAAGAAATCGGAAAAGTAGATTTGATCACACCGGAAGAGGAAGTTTCTTTAGCTGTCAAAATAAAACAAGGCGATCAAGTAGCATTGGAAAAACTCACAAAAGCCAATCTGCGTTTCGTCGTCTCTGTTGCCAAACAATATCAAAATCAAGGTTTATCGCTCAGTGATTTAATCAACGAGGGTAATCTCGGACTGATCAAAGCTGCGCAACGATTTGACGAAACAAGAGGATTTAAATTCATTTCATACGCCGTATGGTGGATTCGTCAATCCATTTTACAAGCACTTGCCGAACAAAGTCGTATCGTTCGTCTGCCGCTTAATAAAGTAGGCCTCACCAATAAAATCAATAAAGCCTATTCGATGCTCGAGCAAGAATATCAGCGCGAACCTTCAGCCGAAGAGCTCTCCGTTATCCTTGATATAAACGCCGAGGAAATCGAAACCACCTTGGGTGTAGCTGCCCGTCACGTGAGCGTAGACGCCCCTTTCGTAGATGGCGAAGAGAATACCCTACTCGATGTACTCAATAACCCTAACGCGCTTAATACAGACAATGAGTTGGCGCACAACGAATCGCTCCGCGACGAAATCGAACGCTCACTCAATACACTCACCGATCGTCAGAAAGACGTGTTGAAGTTCTTCTTCGGTGTGGGTGTCGAGAATCCGATGAGTTTGGAAGATATCGGTGAAAAATTTGGATTGACCCGCGAACGTGTTCGTCAGATCAAAGACAAAGCCATTACCAAACTCCGCACCACCACACGGAGTAAATTGCTGAAGACTTATTTAGGCAATTAATCCTCCTTTTTCTTTTTTTAGTCTGCTGTAGCGCCCCCTTCGGGCCGGGCTTTATGCTACAATAAATCGCCTTCCTTCACACCTGTGTGACAACCTCTTGTAATGAGTCGAAGGAAGCCGATTTGATTTCCGCTGCAATCCCTGTCGCCGCTCCGTATCAACCAATCATGTATAAATTCAGCCTTGCGAACATGTAAAACATGAGGTTCGAATTGCTTTATGAAAATGACGGTAGAAACGGCAACCTTTAGTTTACCCTTTCAACGACGGGTAACTTCAAAAACCCAACGTACTCCCTACCCCTTACGCCTAAAGTTAAAAAAGGCCCAGTCTTTCGACCAGGCCTGATTTGTTTAAAGCGTATCTTGATACTATTCCTCGTCGTCGAACTGAAGTAGTTCTTTAGAGTTTTGTAGTATTTCGTATTCATCCTTGCTACCAACGATAAAGTTATCAAACTCTTTCATACCGGTACCGGCAGGGATTAGATTACCTGTGATAACATTCTCTTTCAAGCCCCACATGTAATCAGATTTACCTGCAATCGCTGCCTGAGAAAGTACTTTCGTAGTTTCTTGGAACGAAGCGGCTGATATCCACGAGAAGGTACCCAACGAGGCCTTCGTGATACCCAACAAGTTAGGACTTGATGTCGCAGGCTGTGCATTACGATATTGAACCAAGGTCTTATCGGCACGACGTAAACCTGAGTTTTCTTCTCTGATCTCACGCAATGTGATAATTTGTCCAGGCAATAACTTCTCTGAGCTTCCGCTATCAGTCACTACCACTTTATCAAAGATCCAGTCGTTCTCTTCTTGGAATTCGAGTTTGTCAACCACATCCCCTTCAAGGAATTTAGTATCGCCCTGATCTTCGATCGTTACTTTACGCATCATCTGACGCACAATTACCTCGATGTGCTTATCATTGATTTTTACACCTTGTAATCGATAGACCTCTTGAATTTCATTCACCAAATATTCTTGCACCGCGAAAGGTCCTTTGATGGCGAGGATATCTGAAGGGGTTGTCGAACCATCACTTAACGGTGTACCGGCTTTGATATAATCGCCTTCTTGTACAATGATATGCTTGGTCAATGGCACCAAGTATTTCTTGATGATGCCATCTTTACTTTCGATGCTGATTTCACGGTTACCACGTTTAACACCGCCGAAGGTCACCACACCATCAATCTCAGCCACAACAGCTGGGTTAGACGGGTTACGTGCTTCGAACAATTCAGTTACACGCGGAAGACCTCCCGTGATATCTCGGGAACGTCCCATGATACGAGGAATCTTCACCAAAATCTGTCCGCTTTGTATCGTATCGCCATCATTGATGATTAGATGCGAGCCAACCGGCACGTTATAATTTTTATTTTCCTTGCCTTCAATCAAGATAGCAGGAATTTTAGTTTTGTCTTTTGTCTCAATAATTACTTTTTCACGAAGACCTGATTGTTCGTCAGCTTCTTCACGGAAGGTAATACCGTCAATGACGCTCTCAAAACGAACCTTACCTGAAATTTCAGAAATGATCACCGCATTGAACGGATCCCATGAACAGATTTCATCACCTTTTTTCAGTTTTTGGTTGTTCTTCACTTTCAATGTAGAACCATACGGAATTTCACTTGTAACTAATACAGTCCCTTCTTCATCTACGATACGCATTTCACCCATACGAGTGATGACGATCACTTGCTCATCACCTTCTTTTGTATTGAATTTAGTGGTACGAACGCTATCGAATTCGATCTTACCGTCAAACTTAGCCACCATTTGCGAATCAATCGCAGATGAACTTGCCGCACCACCCACGTGGAAGGTACGAAGTGTCAGCTGTGTACCCGGCTCACCAATTGACTGCGCAGCGATAATACCAACTGCATCACCCGATTGGGCCATCTTACCTGTTGCCAAGTTGATACCATAACATTTAGCACAAGTACCACGTTTGCTTTCGCACGTCAAGACAGAGCGAATTTCAACGGATTCGATACCAGCACTTTCAATGGCTTCACCGTGGAAATGCGTAATTTCTTCACCCGCTGAAACCAAGAGATTTCCTTTCGAATCAAATAAATCATGCAATGACGTTCGACCAACGATACGATCTAATAATGGTTCTACGATATCATCGTTCTCTTTCAAGGCTGATGTAGCGATACCACGAAGTGTACCACAATCAACTTCACGAACAATTACATCCTGCGCCACATCCACTAATCGACGTGTCAAGTAACCTGCATCCGCCGTTTTCAAGGCCGTATCCGCAAGACCCTTACGGGCACCATGCGTAGAGATAAAGTACTCCAATACGTTTAGACCGTCTTTGAAGTTTGACAAGATTGGGTTTTCAATGATCTCAGAACCTGTGCTTCCGCTCTTACGAGGTTTAGCCATCAATCCCCTGATACCAGAAAGTTGTTTAATTTGTTGTTTACTACCACGCGCTCCACTATCAAGCATCATGTACACTGAGTTGAAGCCTTGCTTATCGGCTGCCATCTCACGAATCAACGTTTCTGTTACTCTCGTATCAACACGACTCCAAACGTCAATGATCTGATTGTAACGCTCATTGTTTGTGATAAGACCCATATTATAGTTATCCCAAACTTCTTCAACCTCAGCACTTGCTGCATCCAGCATTTGTTGCTTGATTTCAGGCACGATCAAATCCTCAGGGTTAAACGACAGACCACCTCTGAAGGCCGTTCTGAATCCTAATCCTTTGATATCGTCAAGGAATTTTACCGTTGTTGGGATATCAGTAAATTTAATGATTTCACCAATGATAGTTCGCAATGATTTCTTCGTCAGTAACTCATTAATGAAACCAACTTTTTCAGGTGTGTGTAAGTTAAACATTACACGACCTACAGTGGTTTCAATTGTTTTTTGAACAATCGTTCCATCATCTTCACGCACATTTGCTTTCACTTTAATCCAAGCGTGCAAGTCAACGACGTTTTCATTCAAGGCAATGATCACCTCGTCGGCATTATAGAAACGCATTCCTTCTCCTTTGACTGCTTCAGTTGGAATATTACGTTTGCCCTTGGATAAATAATACAGCCCCAATACCATGTCCTGAGAAGGAAGGGTAATTGGTGTACCATTTTGAGGGTTCAAGATATTATGAGAAGCTAGCATCAATAACTGGGCTTCTAGAATTGCAGCATTGCTCAACGGTACGTGCACGGCCATTTGATCACCATCGAAATCGGCATTGAATGACGAACACACCAACGGATGTAATTGTATCGCCTTTCCTTCAATCAATTTAGGTTGGAAGGCTTGAATAGACAAACGGTGAAGCGTAGGGGCACGATTCAATAAGATCGGATGACCTTTTAATATATTTTCAAGGATATCCCAAATCACCGCTTCTTTGCGCTCAACTAATTTCTTAGCGCTTTTGACGGTTTTCACGATACCACGTTCAATCAATTTACGAATAACAAATGGCTTGAACAATTCCGCTGCCATGTCTTTAGGAAGACCGCATTCGTGTAATTTCAATTCAGGCCCTACCACGATAACCGAACGACCAGAATAATCGACACGTTTACCAAGCAAGTTCTGACGGAAACGCCCTTGTTTACCTTTCAGTACATCAGACAATGATTTCAACGCACGACCACCTTCAGCTTTTACAGCATTTGATTTACGTGAGTTATCCATTAAGCTATCAACGGCTTCTTGCAACATCCTTTTTTCATTACGAAGGATCACCTCAGGTGCTTTGATTTCAAGCAATCGTTTCAAACGATTATTACGGATAATCACACGACGATAGAGATCATTCAAATCTGATGATGCGAAACGACCGCCATCCAATGGAACCAATGGACGTAATTCAGGAGGTATAACAGGTACATACTGCATCACCATCCATTCAGGCTTGTTTTCGATATGCGAGTTTGCCTCACGGAACGCTTCCACAATACTCAAACGCTTCAAGGCTTCTGCCTTACGTTGTTGTGATGTTTCGAACGCAGCGGCATTACGTAATTCGTATGACAATTTATCTAAATCAATTCGAGACAATAAGGCCTGAATAGCTTCAGCACCCATTTTAGCGATAAACTTGTTCGGATCATCATCGCTCAGCATTTGATTTTCCTTCGGCAATTTATCTAGAATATCCAAGTATTCATCTTCAGAAATCAAGGCTAATTCAGTATTTTCAGTCTCCTTCATCGAAAGCGCAGCGCGTATCATCGCATCCGCTTCGCCACCTTGAATGACACAATATCTTTCATAGTATACAATCATTTCCAATTTCTTGGAACCTGTACCTAATATATAACCAATCTTGTTTGGTAATGACTTAAAGTACCAAATATGAACAACAGGCACCACCAATTTGATATGCCCCATACGCTCACGACGTACTTTCTTTTCTGTCACTTCAACGCCACAACGGTCACAAACAATTCCTTTGTATCGGATACGCTTGTATTTGCCGCAATAACATTCGTAATCCTTCATCGGTCCGAATATCTTTTCACAAAAAAGACCATCACGTTCCGGTTTGTATGTACGGTAATTGATGGTTTCAGGCTTCAACACCTCGCCAAAACTTCTGTCCAGAATAGAATCCGGGGAGGCTAATGTGATGGTAATTTTGTTGAATGCAGTAGACGTGGACTTCGAATTTCTTTTTGTACTCATACTAATTTTTTCGTTTAAAATTTAGTTTGCAATAATGCATCTCTGTTATGCCGTCAACGGGACACAAGAACAATATCAGTCATGATGTGGCTACAACAGAGGCAACTGAATATCAATTCTATCCCGAAGAATAAGGCTACAAGCTATTTATTTTGAGACTTCAAAAACGCATTTTAAAACACATAGAAAGTGCAACTGAGCCTATCAGTTGATGCCGGTAGTTGAAATAAAAGGAATAAATCTTAATGTAGCCACAGAAAAACAGGCTGCGAATGTAGTTCAATAATTTTAAAATAGCCTCATTGACCACTAGATTTTTTTTCAGGCTTCCCACTCTTTTCAATGACTACGCCATGCTCGTATGGGCACTATGCTGGTTTGCAGACCGGCCATTAAACAGAATAGCATTAAAAAATCTGAAAATAAATCGCCGTTTTTAGATGAGATTTTTGTTACTTTGCGCCCCTTTCGGGAAAGTACATCTAAACAAAAAGACAAACAGAGTCTATAAAACAGCTTTTTATATGAAATTAATTACAATCGAAGGACAACTCAGAAGCGAGTTTGGCAAAAAGGCTACAGGCCACGTTCGTTCTGAGGGAAAAGTGCCTGGTGTAATTTATGGAGGTTCTGAAAACATCCATTTTACGGCCACGCCAAAGGAATTAAAACCCATTATTTACACACCTGAGTTTAACCAGGCGGAAATAAATATTGGCGGAAAAAAATATACATGCATCCTGAAGGATTTGCAGTATAACAAAACGACTGACGAAGTATCTCACGTTGATTTTCTTGAATTGGTTCAGGGTAAGCCTGTCAATGCGAGTGTACCTTTAAAATTTGTAGGTGTATCAAAAGGAGTGAAAGAAGGTGGACGTTTTGAAATCAAAATGAGCACTGTGAAAGTACGAACGAAACCAGAAAATTTGAGATCAGCGATTGAAGTTGATATCACAAGTCTTGAAATCGGCCGTAACTTACGTATCGAAGATATTCAATACGAAGGCGCAGAAATCTTGCATAACAAACGTATTCCTGTCGCAGCTGTTGTTACAACACGTGCGTTGAAACAAGAAGCTACCGATGCTGCAAAAGCCAAGAAATAAACATTGACAATATTCAATACCAAGAGCAAGATGAACGTCTTGCTCTTTTTTTATTCTATTCTAACAAGGAGTTGAGTAATTGAAAAACACGTTCGTCTATCTTCTCTACCTTAAGTCCTTTCCTATCGATCTTCACGAATGTCATGTGTCTGCGTCAGTCCTCGAAGCTTAAATAGTTCTACGATACTTGATTCCTTTTCCTGATCGACAATGAGTTGTATCTTCTGTTTAAATGAGGTGATCGCAATCTGACGTTCTGCTTTTTTTACCGCATCCTTTTGATTGTCATTGTCAGCTTGTTGTTTCTGACAAAACGAGTTTAATGCGCCTATTGCGGTTACCCTAACAAGACCATTACCGTCATTTTCTGCGCGATCGGTTAGAATTGTAATTGCTTTAGAAAACACTTCATCTACATTAAGGCGCGCGCAAAAATCTGCATAATCATCTATCAACGAAGCACGAGCCCGCCCAGGTACTTTCATCATAGTTGTTTCAAAAAAACCTGCGTTCATCTTGCTACCGGCACTTGCATAGATAGACGAAATCTGCGTAAACAAATCGCGTCGGGCATCACGCTCCAATTCATTACAACGCCTTAAGGCCTCCTCGCGGTTTATTCTATAAACACCTCGCAATGCCTTAGCTGCCACTGAATAAGACGAATCATTCGTTTGAAACAACAATATGTTCAACAGAGAAGCCTTCGTTAGTTGCGCCAATTGCGCCGTGGCTTTTACTCTGACGATCGTCGAAGAATCGGTTTTAGCCAATCGAATTAATTGCTCAAGGCCTACAGATGAATTTCGTTCATCCGACCAATTTATCCATTCAATTGCCTTCGCTCGAATATCAGGATTAGCATCGCTGACCGCATGCAGAATAACAGAGCGGGCCGTATCAATCGTGGCTTGCATTGTATTCAATTCCTTCAGTGAACGAAATTTCTCGATATAATTTACAGCGCTGTAATACGACTTGATATGATTAATAAAGGGTTTATTATCCTTTATTTCGCCAATGAATGTACCGTCAGGATCGACAAACACATTTGGATATTCAGCTACCTCATTATCAATTCTACGGACATAAAACGTCTCTACTCGTTTACTGATATCAAAGGTAAAATTAGTAGTCTTTCCTGCCTGTGTCACCTTAAATTTAAGCGGGAACGTAAATAAGCCAATCTCTTTAGACTGCTTTTGCTCAATCGTTACAGCAACGAGTTTGGTCGAGTCGATATAATCATACCTGATTTCGATTGAAGGGTGACCACCTTTTAAGAACCACTGATTAAAGAACGGACGCAAATCTTTGCCCGATACATTTTCACAAGCTCTTCGAAGATCGTCAATCTCTGCATTTTCAAAAGCATTGGTAGTGAG
>CAIRSV010000047.1 GCA_903881265.1 uncultured Bacteroidota bacterium | reverse complement strand
TGCCATATCCCGATTATTGCGGGTGATCATAATTTTTTTGAAATAGCCATATAATCCGATACCAAAAAACAAGGCTGCCCCAATATAACCAATGGTTTTCTCATGACTCATCAACCCCGAAAGCCAACCCGAAGCGAGATTCGCTAAGGCTACATACAAGCTATCGCTTAGCGAAACGCCAATGACAAAACTCACGCCGGCTCGCCAACCATAGCTAATACTATATTTGATTATAGCGAAAATCGTCGGTCCAACCGATACAGCCATGAAGAGCCCAAACGCTAAACCTGCTAAAATTGCCGAAAACATGGGTTCAATGTACAACAAAAATGAAATATCGGAAGATTTTGAAAATTATTTAAAGGTCTAAAAAAAATATATTTCGTATTCCAACCAAGTATATTAACTTAGCGTCTTGCTTAGAACCTCACAGAAGGCTATTCGGTCCATTAGGCCGAGTTTGTCTTTTGCGATTATTATCTTCAAAACAGAATACATTTTTATGAAAAGTACGTTACGTTCATTATTTCTTGTTGTTATTTTTCTTGCAACTGCATGGCAGTCAAAGGCTACGCACGTATCGGCAGCAGATATTTATTACGAGTATTTGTCACCATTGACCTACAAGGTACATTTGGTGCTTTACCGTGATTGTAAAATTACATCGTCAGGTGCATGGGCCAATGCCACCCTTGGAGGTACCGCAGCCATGACTGCTACTTCGGCTTCATGCGGTCAAAGTATCAATTTTAATGTAGATACTACAGGTAATAATACCAACAAAATGTATGGTGATCTTTGTCCAAACATCAATAACTGGTGTACAGATTGGACGAGTATTTTTCCGGGTTATGAAGAATGGCACTATTCTGCAACCGTTGTATTACCAATGGCTTGCACTGATTGGCGTTTTAATTATGATTTATGTTGCCGTAACAATATCATAAGTAACCTTCAGGCGCCTGGAGGACAAAGTCTTTGTGTGTCAGCAGGTTTGAACAATGTGGTACGTCCTATTAATAACTCTGTTGTTCTTTCAATAAAGCCCATCCCGTACGTGTGTGTTAATCAGCCTAAGACGTATTTGAATGGACCATTAGATCCTGACTACGATTCATTGAATTTTATTGGAACGCAACCATTAGGAACAGGGAACTGTGCCCCTATCAACTGGAATGGTGCAGGTGTTAATACGGCTAATCCTTTTGGTGCGAGTGCGCCAGGAGGTTATGCGATTAATTCAAATACTGGAACTGCCACATTCACTCCAACAGTTCAAAATACGTATGTAATTGCATTCACTTGTTATGAAATTGATCCTATTACCCTTGATACAGTTGGTTTTGTGATGCGAGATGTGCAGTTGAATGTACTGAACTGTAATGCAGCACCGCCTTCTGCCACCAATGGAACACAATGCTATACGCCTGCCAATTTATTTGGAGGAACCCTTCAGCCGGCAATACCACCGTCAATCTGTCCAGATGTAATTGAAACCTGCCCAGGTTCTGCTCTTTCATTTAACGTGACATCCATTAGTAACTCACTCAGTAATATGGTCCTTGGGTATGCCAATAACGTAGCCTCTTGTCCGGGTTCAACATTTTCTACTACACCTGTTGGGGGCGGTAGTCCGGTTATAGGCAATTTCTCGTGGACACCAAACGGAACTCAAATAGGGAATCATACATTAATTATTACATTCTCTGATTCGACCTGTACAACGGCTCAACCGATTGTATTAAAATCATATGCGGTATTCCTTATCAAGGTATTGCCGGGCGTTGATGCCGGTCCGGATTTAGTCTATTGCATTGGTGCCGATTCATTACAAATGAATGTCACAGCTCCACCGGGAATATCTCAATGGTCATGGACCAACCTTGCAGGAAGCTCAACCAATATTGGTTTGTCTTCTACAAACATAAAAAATCCAAAATCGGCTCCACTGGTAACCACCACGTATATTGTAACGGCCTTAAATCCTCCTGCAGGATTAGTCTGCAAAACAAAAGATACGATTACGGTTACGCTCATTCCAGGTATCGTCAATGTTGACGCCGGCGGTCCTGAAACCATTTGTGTGAATGACTCTATACAATTAAACGCTTCCGCCACGCCAGCTCAGGTGAATCCTACGATTACGTGGACACCTGCTTATAATCTTAGTAGCACCACGGTGTTAAATCCTTGGGCGAAACCACAAGGCACGACGACATACAAATTGACATATCGAGATGATAATGGTTGTGTGTATACCGATTCGAACAAAGTAAATGTAAGCGGCGCAAGAGCCTTGTTAAACGCGCAGGTATCTGTCAATCCAGTATGTCCTGAATCGCCATTCCAGTTGTTTACAAACCCATCCTCTATGCCTTGCGGATTATCCGTATTCCCTTGCAATAGTCCGGCGGCCGTTTATAAAACAGTAGGTACAGGAAATATTCAACAATCGCAATACTCACCTTATTATACAAGTTTCCAAAGTGGTTATAAAACACAAATGTTATTTACAGCTGCTGAATTGTCGCAAGCAGGGATCAAACCAGGGAATCTAAAATCGATCGCATGGAATGTGGTTGGTAAAGGAAGTGATACAATGCGTAATGTGCGTATCAGTATGGGATGTACATCACAAACAGCCTTGGATGGTGCCACAGGATTTGTCACCGGGCTTTCTCAGGTGTATTATAATCCTAAATTTTATTCTGTTCAAAGTTGGAACACACACATATTTCAAAATGATTATTTTTGGGATGGTATGACTAATCTCGTTGTTCAGATTTGCTATGATATGACTGGATTCAGCGTTAATACAGATATCCTTGCAAGCTCAAATACACCGGGTGCACAAATGTTACTTCAAAATGCCTACGCGAGTGGATGTAACCTAACGGCTTCATCACCGTTGCTTGGTTCAGTTCGTCCTAATACAAAATTCAGAGTATGTGAAGTGGGTTCATTTAACTTTAATTGGACGCCTGGCACAACCCTGAATAGCGCCACAAATGAGAATCCTATTTCAAGTGGTATTAACTCAACTACGGATTTCATTGTTACGGCAACAGCAACATCGAATACAAATTGTGTTAGTAAGGATACGATTCGCGTAACCGTTGATAATTCAAACTCAGTATCGGCATCAGCCTCTCCTCAAGTGCTTTGTGGGCCTGGTATGACGACATTGAATGCGGCACCGCAAGGGACACCTCCGCAATATTATTGTGGTGAAGATAATGTGCCTTGTGCGTCTCCATTTAACCAATATATTTCAGGAGTAAGTATAGGGTCAAGTTTGGCAGTAACGCCATTCAATGGTTCATATGCAGGTGCTCGATCACAAATGTTATTTACAGTAGCTGAATTAAATGCGATGGGTATTACAAAAGGGCGTATCGATTCGTTTGCCCTTAATATCATCACAAAAACAAGTTTCTCTACCTTTAATATGAATATCAAAATGGGTTGTACCCCATTGACACAATTAAATGCATTCATTCCTCCGTTTGAATTGAAAGATGTGTATCAAAATACTGGTTATGCAACAACTGTTGGCGCCAATAAATTTGTTCTTCAAACACCTTTCCTTTGGGATGGTACAAATAATTTAATCATTGATATCTGTTTCTTCAATGGACAATTTAATGCAATACAGCCGGATGCGGTAGATTATTCAACTACTGCTAATGCACAGTTCTACTTCCAAGGTTCTGATTATGGCGGATGCGATTTGCCAAGTGTTCAATTTCCATCAACACCGATTATTTCAACGGCACGACCGATTGTAAATTTCTATTTGTGTGATGTGCCTGTGAAACCATGGAAATACAGATGGGATCCGTCAGTATTTATTTATGATTCAACAGCAAGTTCAACAACAGCTTATGTTAATCAAAGTGGTATGTATCATATTTATTCCATCGGTGGAAACGGATGCGAGGTAAAGGATTCTGTGTTAATTACAATGTCTGTTCATGATGTTGAAGTAACGCCATTGCGCGACAGCCTTTGTGTAGGCGATAGCTATCAGGCTTTTGCAACGGGCATTGGAAACGCACCTTCTGAGAATTTCCTTTGGATCGATGAGAATGGAGGAAGTGCAGGATTAAGTTGTACAACATGCTTTAATCCTATCATTACACCTCCGACGCCAGGTCTGCATACTTATTTTGCTGTGCGAACAGATACGTATGGTTGCACCGATACAGCCAAGACAATCGTGTTGGTATATCCTAACCCGCCAATATCTATTATTAATGGTGACTCAGTAACGATCCGATATCAAGAGCAAGTGAATCTGATTGCGACAGGCGGTTTGGTATACAATTGGACTCCAGCTTGGAATTCAAGTAACCCGAATGATAGCTCAACGATTGTGTCTCCATCAGAGCCAACCATGTATTATGTATATAGTATCAATGAATTGGGTTGCAGAAGTTGGGATAGTATCTATGTAAATGTTGATTACCGTGATAAATTATTTATTCCAACAGCCTTCTCTCCAAATGGTGATGGCGTGAATGACCTTTTCAAAGTAGTGAATTTGACCTTCCAAAATATTCAAGAATTCAGAGTGATGAATCGTTGGGGACAAGAAGTATTCTCAGCAAATGACAATAGAGGTTGGAATGGTAAATTCAAAGGAAAAGACCAAGATCCAGCGACGTTCTACTACCTGATTAAAGTGGCATTCCCTGATGGTCCAACCAAAACATACAAAGGGGATGTGATTCTCGTTCGATAATAGTTTTATAAAGAATAATAATGAAACCTCGCCTAGGGCGGGGTTTCGTGTTTTAGTCAATGATGCTATGCCCTCTCAACAAGTAGGCGTTTTGAATCCTAGTTTTTAATTCATATACCTTGTGTTACATTTGCCTTCAATACAGAAGCAATATGAAAATAGGAATCATAGGGAGCGGCACAATGGGCGCGGGCATAGCACAAGTGGCTGCGCAAGCCGGCAATAACGTGGTGGTGATTGACACCAATGAGACAGTGCTGAATAAGGCTAAACATAGTTTACAGAATACACTTTCTAAACTTACAGAAAAGGGTAAACTAAGCGCTGAGAAAGCAGCTAGCATTTTTTCATTGATTTCTTGGGAGCTATCAATCAATAAATTGAACGAATCAGACTTGGTTATTGAAGCGATTGTTGAACGATTAGATATCAAGCAAACCTTATTCGCAGCGCTAGAACATATCGTATCCGAGCAGTGTATATTGGCAAGCAATACATCATCGCTTTCAGTAACATCCATAGCCTCTGCATGCAAATTACCGCAACGGGTTATTGGTATCCATTTTTTTAATCCCGCACCCGTCATGGAATTAGTAGAGATAGTGCCGGCATTGCAAACAAGTCAAGACATAGTGACTAAGTCAATAGCAATGATAGATAGTTGGAACAAAAAAACGGTTCGAACAAAAGACACACCGGGTTTTATTGTCAATCGAATTGCCCGACCTTTCTATAGCGAAGCAATTAGGCTGTATGATGAAGGAGTGGCATCAATAGAAACAATTGATCACGCGATGAAAGTATATGGTGGTTTCAGAATGGGGCCATTTGAATTGATGGATCTTATTGGTCATGATGTTAATTACGCTGTCACAGAAACTGTGTGGTCTTCATTTTATTTTGATCCACGTTACACGCCGTCCTTTACACAAAAGCGACTCGTAGAAGCTAAATGGTTTGGACGAAAATCAGGAAGAGGTTTTTATGATTATGCAGACACTGCCATAAAACACGAACCTGAATTACATGAAGAATCAGCAAAAGAGATTTGTTGGCGAGTACTTGTGATGTTGATCAATGAAGCCGCTAATGCATTGTTTCTGCATGTTGCTAGTAAAGAAGACATTGATTTGGCAATGACAAAAGGGGTCAATTATCCAAAGGGTTTGTTGCATTGGGCCGATGAAAAAGGAATAGCCGCTTGCGTTGAAAAGCTCGATGCCTTGTATGAAGAATATCACGAAGACCGATATCGTTGCAGTCCATTATTGAGAAAGATGAAGGCTAGCAACACTAATTTTTATTAAACGACATCATTATGTTTTACGAATACAAAGGAATTAAACCAGTTGTTCATGAAAGCGCCTATGTGCATCCGCAAGCGACTGTTACAGGACAAGTGATTATTGGAAAAAATGTGTATGTGGGTCCAGGTGCGGCTATTCGTGGTGACTTTGGAAAGATCATTATTGAAGATGGTTGTAATGTGCAGGAAAATTGTACTATACATATGTTTCCGGGAGTGACCGTTACCTTAAAAGAAAATGCCCATATTGGTCATGGCGCTATCATTCATGGCGCAACAATTGGACGAAATTGTTTGATTGGTATGAATGCAGTCATTATGGATGATGCGGTACTCGGAGATGAATGTATTGTAGGTGCATTGAGTTTTGTGAAAGCAAATGAAGTGATTCCTGAACGAAGTTTATTAGTGGGCAATCCTGCCAAAATTATCAAACAAGTCAGCGATGAAATGATCGCTTGGAAAACAGAAGGCACTAAAGTCTATCAGCAATTAGCGCATGATTGCCAACAGGAATTGATGCCTTGCGAACCATTACGAGAAATTCCATCATCTATGAATGAGGTGACAATTGATTATAAAACATGGGGAGAAACAACATCATAACATAATGGATAAACTAACTTTTTTAAAAGAAGAATTGGTGCCTACGCTCACTTCACTTGATTCGAGGACATTGCCTGTGTTTGGCAAGATGAATGTGCATCAAATGATTGAACATATGGCATATGCGTTCAGACAAGCAAGTGGTTTGATACCGTTGCCGCCTGCGAATGATGAAGCCATCACTGCGAAGATGTATCAGTTTATGATCAGTGAGAAACCGTTTCGTGATAATACACCCAATCAGTATTTACCCGATACGCCTTCACCCGCTAACTATACCACAGTAGCCGAATCGCTGACGCATTTGCAAATCGATATTGACTATTTTATTTCAGTCTTTAGCGACGATAAGGAGAAGCGTATTCTAAATCCATTTTTTGGTAATCTCAATGCTGACGAATGGATTCACCTTCTTTATAAGCATGCAATGCATCACTTACGTCAATTTGGTGTGTAATGATCATTCTCTATAAAACTAGTAGTAAACTCATCAAATGATATATATGAATGCTGTTGTAACAGGAGCCTCTAAAGGAATAGGAAAAGCAATTGCCGAAAAACTTGTCATGCAAGGAATGAATGTGGCCATATGCGCACGTAACGAACATGATTTAGCACAAGCTGTAAAAACATTGAACACCATAAATCCTGATGTGGATGTATTTAGTCAGGTCAGAGATCTGAGCATCAAAGGGGAAGCCATTGCCTTTGGAGAGGACGTGCAACAACGATTTGGTCGGGTTGATCTTCTTGTGAATAATGCAGGTACGTTTATACCGGGCGACCTTTGTACTGAAGAAGATGGTGTGCTTGAAAAACTTATAGCGACTAACTTATATAGTGCCTATCATCTAACTCGTACGCTTGCAACATATATGAAGCAACATGATGTAGTGAATAATACGAGAGGTCATATCGTAACTATATCATCAGTGGCGGCGTTAAAGGCATATGCCAATGGCGGATCGTATAGTATCAGTAAATATGCATTGGAAGGGTTTTCGAAAAATTTACGCGAAGAACTCAAGCCGCATTTGATTAAAGTGAGTACTGTCAATCCAGGTGCTACTATGAGCGACTCATGGAGTGGCAGCAATGTGGATGAAAACCGTATTATGCGACCGCAGGATATTGCCGATATTATCTGGATGTTATTCAATCTTTCGCCACAAACCGTTGTGGAAGAAATTGTACTCAGACCTCAGCTTGGTGATTTGTAAGTGGCTTGTAACTATATCTTTCACATAGGAATGTTGCAGCTATTGTGCAACCCATTGCTCTGGATTTACCTTGTAGGGCGAACCATTGGCACCTACTTTCCAAATCTCAAAATGGATCAAGGTATTTCCGTCATCATCCGTAGAAACTGTGCCGATAGATTGTTTGGTATTGACGCGCGAACCTTTCACAACATTCACTTTGCTTAATTTTGAATAGACGGTATAAAACGAACCATGATTGATCAATACGGTTTGTCCCATACCAGGTACATTGATGATTGAATTCACTTCACCCGCATAAATGGCTCTTGCCGCAGCACCAACGCTTGTTTTGATATCAACACCATAATTTTCTGTCACTACATTGAATAAGGGGTGCTTATTTTTTCCGAAATGTTCCGACACATAACCTTTCTCAACAGGCCAAGGTAATTTTCCCCTATTGGCTTCGAAGCTATTGGTTAACGCTAATTCCTGCGGTGTCAAAGAGAATTTATAATCATCACGTTCCAGTGTCCTCACAGTAGGTTTAGAACCTGATTCAATAGTACTGGCAAGGTTTCCATTATCTGATGTTGATTTTGGCGATGACGATGAGGGATCCTTTTCTCCATTCGATTTTACATAACGTGGATTGCCATACGGCGTATTGTAACTCAATCTTGCTTGTTCGCGTTCCTGCTGTTTTTTATCCTCCGTTAGTTGACGTTGGTACTCTTCCTGTCGTTGTTTTTCTGCTAACAGTTGTTGTGCTTTTTCATCCTGTTTTCTCTTTTCAAGAGCCAATTGTCGTTGTTGTTCTTCTTGCCTTTTTCGCTCTATCGCAAGCTGTTTTTCTTTTTCTATTCGTTTTGATTCCGATAACTTCGACGCTTTTCGCTCATCCTCTTCTTGTTTTTTTCGCTCAATCGCTAAGGCCTGTTCTCTTGACTCCCGGTCTTTCTTTTCCTGAACCAACTTACGCTCGGCTTCTTCCCTACGATAGCGTTCGGCCATTGCCTGCTTTTCTTTTTCAGCTTGTTGTTTTTTGGCTACTTCGAGTTGCTTGGCTGCATCTTGTGCACTGCGGTTTTTTGCTAAGCGTTGCTCCTGTTCGGCTTGCATACGGCGCAATTTTTCTTGTTGCGCTCTTTCTTCCATAGCACGTTTACGAGCCATTTCAATTTCACGTTTAATGGCATTTGAAATAGCTTTATTCAGATCGTCTGCCGCTTTCTTTTTTCTTGCCAAATCAAGAATGAGGTCTTTTTCTTTTCCTTTCAATTCAACAACAACTTTATTTTTCTCGGCAGTCTCTGCTTCGAGAATCTTACTTTGTTGTTCTTGTACCATCAACACAACATCTTTCTTTTCTTTCTGTTGATTCAAGACGGTTATTTTATTCGTCAATTGCTTGCCAGCTGAAATGATTTTAACTGCTTGTTCGGCCCTATAGCTTCTGTATTGCTTTACATATTGCAATCGACGCGTCGCATCATTGAACGAGGTGGATGAGAAAAGGAAGACGATCATGTCAGATGATGTTCTGTTCTTGTACGTATATCTCACCATCTCGGCATATTGCTTTTTCAATGTATCGAGTTGGGTTTTCAAGACATTGACATCATGATTGGCAAGATTGATTCTGTCTTCAATGATATTAATTTCATTATTGATATTCGCAATCAATGATTGCCTGGCGTTTAATTTAGTTTGTAACGCTTGTAATTCAGATAAGGATGCTTTCTTGTCTTTACGAAGTTCAGTTAGTTCTTCTGTTGTACGTTTAATTTCTTCAAGAATAGACATTCGCTGACTTTCCAACTGTTCGCGTGATTGTCCTTTGGCTTCTTTTGCTTGCACTCTAGATTCATACGCTTGCTCGTTTGTTTCAGCCGATTGACTTTTTACAGTACGATGTTTTACCTTGCTTTCGCGGGGCTTCTTGTTGTCTACTCGTGACGGTTTCTTTTTTTCGTGTCCTTTAGCCTTTTCGTTACGCTTATTTTTCGTTACGCGTTGTGATGTTTTGGCTTTAGATTCCTGCTTCTTACTTTTTTTTGCTATCGCATCCAAATTGAG
>CAIRSV010000046.1 GCA_903881265.1 uncultured Bacteroidota bacterium | reverse complement strand
CTCACCATGCCACCACCGACATTGATGAGTAAGGATGATCGACCGGCGTTTACTTGATTTAGTTCGTTCCATATGAGGCAACACGTATCTAACGTTTTATGTTGTTCGCCTGATGGGATGATGATACGGCTAGCTATTTTTACTTCGGGCAATAAATTTCGTAGCAGTGGAATGCAGTGGCCATTTGTATTGGCATCGACCAACAAAATAAGTTGAGTGTATTGTTGTTCAGTGATGTACGTCATCAATTGATGTTCGTCACCATCGAAAAAAAGTGTAGTCATCATACTATCATGCGTTTGTCAGCTGAAAATGCCATTGGTTTTTGGCTAAACCAAGGTTTTATAATGGCCCAAGTTTCCTGAAAGAATGCAGACATTCTATATTCGTCTAGATGACGTTCATCATCCCAAATACTATAGGTATAAAAAACACCTAATTCGTTATGATCTTGCCAAAGTTCTAAATAGGTACATCCTTGGAATGATTTTATTTGCTCTTTCCGATCTTCAAAAAGCTCGTTGAAATCATTACTATGTGCTGGTTTAAACGACAATTTTACCACACGAATCATTCAAAAAATATTTTAATTGTATTGTAAAACAAACTTTGATCGTTGCTCTCTTTAAATCCGAATAAGCGAGCTGCATTACCATGATTGACGGCTAATTCAAGAAAATCTGCCGAATTGAACAGACAAAGGTTGTCGCCTTCTGGAACGTCATTGTAATGTTCGCTGATTGTATTAATTTCTGCATAGCGCATAAACAGAATTGTAAATTTTCGTCCTCGTCTTGCTTCGTCAAATTGATGGCGTGTTACATTGACTACGACATTCCCAAAATGATCAATATATAACACTTGCGCCTCGAGCATATCATTATTATACGAAGCTAGCGCTGTATGTTTTATTTGAATTTCATCGACGGTTACAATCTCCATACCATCGTTATGTTGATCTAAGACAGTAGATACTGCTGAAAGGAAAAGGTCGGTTACGGAGATAAGGTTATAAGGTCGTATTGGTTCAGTTAATCGAAATATTTGAATGGGTTTGTCATTGAATAGCATAGTAAGTAATCCGTTGTCAGCACAGAAAATATGCTGTCCATGTTCGAACGCATACAGCAATTGCCTGCTAGGATGTGCATACAGTTCGGAAAGGATAAAATGAAAGCTGCCTTGGGGAAAATGACGATAAGCTTGCCTAAACACATAGGCGGTTTGCTGAAGATTAAACCCATTTATTGTATGTGTTATATCAATGATTGACGCATCAGGAAATCCACTTAGTATCCTTCCCTTTACACTCGCCAAAGCGTGATTCTGAATTCCAAAGTCGGATGTAAGCGTTATAAGAGGCATGCGCAAAAGTAGCATATAAATTTTACTTTCGGAAGTTGTAAAACGCTTAACGCGCAGGGATTACAGTAATTAGTTATGCCGTGGTTGTGGGTGGCACCAATGCAAGAATTTCTTCCAATAATTTACGGTCGTTGCACAATCGTGGAATCTTATGTTGGCCACCCAATTTGCCTTTATTTTTCAGCCATCTATTGAAGGTGCCTTTTGGTAGCATATGAACAATAGGTGCTCTTAGCGCGATATCCTTATATCGCTTGGCTTCATAATCTGAATTGATTTCCTGAATTGATGTATCCAAGATGCTTATGAAATGTGCAAGGTCAGCTGGTTGTCGTTCAAATTCAATAGCCCATTCATGACAACCATTTGAATCGTCTGAAAAATAAACAGGCGCTGCCGTATAATCATTGACTTCAGCTGCTGTCATACGACACGCTTTTGCCAGCGCATAATCGGCATTATCGACAATGACTTCTTCGCCAAAGGCATTGATAAAACTTTTTATTCGACCTGATACTTTGATGCGAAACGGATTGATGGATACAAATTGAACCGTATCACCTACGATATACCGCCATAAACCAGAATTCGTGCTAATCACTAGCGCATAGTTCTTTCCGATTTCTACTTCTTGCAATTGTAATGTTTCAGGATGTTCTTTCCCATATTCCTCCATCGGCATGAATTCGTAATAGATGCCATGATTTAAGAATAATAGAAGACCATCTCGTCCTATGATATCCTGAGAAGCAAAGAAGCCTTCAGATGCATTATACGTTTCCAAATAATGCATGTTGGGAGCCGGTATCAGTGTTTTAAATTGTTGTTCATACGGTGTAAAATTGACACCACCATGAATATATAATTCAAGATTAGGCCATATGTCGTGCAGGTTATTTTTGCCGGTAATTTCAAAAATCTTTTTGATCAAAACAATGGTCCAAGTGGGCACTCCAGCGATCATAGTCACATCTTCAAGAATGGTGCTTTCAGCCATTTTTTCAATCTTCTCCTCCCATTCCTGCATCAGTGCAATGGAAATATCCGGTGTTCTAATCAGCTGCGTGAAGTAGGACATGTTTTGTATCATAACGGCCGACAAATCACCATAATAAGAGTCTGCATTCAGTTGATTAACTTGATGGCTACCACCTAAGGTGAGGCACTTTCCCGACATGATACCTGATTGTGGGAAGTTGCGGTAATACAAAGCCAAGAGATCTTTGGCCGATTTGAAATGACCGTCTTCCATTGATTCATTACTCACCGGTATGAATTTACTTTTATCAGAGGTCGTACCACTTGATTTAGCAAACCATGTAACAGGCGAATTCCAAAGTATATTCTGATTCCCTTCCATCATTTTTTGGATATAAGGTTTCAGGTCTTCATATTCATTGACTGGCACATTCTTTTTAAATTCCCTGACACTGTCTAAATGTTGAAAATCATACTTTTTGCCGAATTCAGTAAATTGTCCGCTATGTACCAAATTATTGAATAGCATAGTTTGTGTACTTTCCGGATTGAGCAGGAAATTATCGATGGAGCTCCATCGCAATTTGATTAAACCTTTCAGTGCCGGACTTAATATTCTCATACTTTCAGTTCTCTTTAAAAAGGGTGCTTGTTAATTGAAACAATGAGCGTAAAGATAATTTTTTATTTAGTAAAAGTAGAATGAATCAATGCTCAATCATGCATGCATCAATTCATTAGATTGATTGTTTCTTTCTAAGCTCAAAATTCTGGCCAAGGTATAATTTCCGAACCTGTTCATCCGATGCTAACTCTTCAGCCGTTCCAGATTTAAGAATATTGCCATCATATAAAAGGTAGGCGCGATCGGTGATTGATAAGGTTTCTTGCACATTATGATCGGTAATGAGAATGCCGATGTTCTTGTATTTCAATTGCTCAACTATCAGCTGTATATCTTCGACTGCAATCGGATCGATACCGGCAAAAGGTTCATCTAATAAAATAAACTTGGGATTGACAGCGAGGGCCCTAGCAATTTCGGTTCGTCTTCGTTCACCTCCGCTCAGCACATCACCCATGCTTTTACGCACATGTGTCAGTCTAAATTCGGTAAGCAGCGATTCAAGTTTTTCAGCTTGTTCATCCTTTGAGAGGGAGGTAATTTCAAGTACTGCAGCGATGTTATCTTCCACACTCATTTTTCTAAAAATAGAGGCTTCTTGCGGCAAGTAACCGATGCCTAGTTGCGCCCGTTTGTACATCGGTAGCTTTGTGATATTCAAGTCATCAAGAAATACTTCACCTTCATCAGGTTTGATTAATCCGACTACCATATAAAATGAGGTAGTTTTGCCGGCTCCGTTTGGTCCGAGCAATCCTACAATTTCACCTTGTTTGACTTCCACTGAAACTTGCTTCACAACCATACGCTTGCCATATCGTTTGACAAGTTGTGTTGTTTTTATTTGGGATAACATGATGTAAATGTAAATTGAATAAATTAAATCGTGCTCAGTTTAGATAAAATCGAATTGAATGACAAGCTCATCCTACTTGGTTCTTTGCATACTTGTATTTAAAAGGG
>CAIRSV010000045.1 GCA_903881265.1 uncultured Bacteroidota bacterium | reverse complement strand
GTATTTTTCGAGTTCGGGAAAAAATTAAAATCCTGTTTCATATCATAATCGCGGATCGATGATTTGACCTGAAATTCCTGGTCATCAAAACCTACTTTGATGCGGTAGCTATAATCGCTATAGATGAGCGAGGTATTCGAAAAAACCTTGCTGTTGATCACATGATTCCATCTGACCGTCGCTGTCGAATTGCCCCAATCAAAGCCAAAGCTTGAGCCTAATCCAAAAATATCTCGGCCAAAATAGCCAGAGAGAAACACACGATCTTTTTTAGTCACTTGATAATTCGCTTTCAAATTGAGATCATAGAAATATAATTTCGATTGCTTACGCAGACTGTCCTGCGAGAGTTTCAAAAATAAATCGGCATAGGTTCTTCTGCCAGATAATATAAACGAACCCTTGTCTTTCACAATCGGCCCCTCCACTGTCAATCGCGATGCAATTAATCCAATACCGCCTGACGCACTATAGTTTTTACTGTTGCCGTCCTTCATCTTTACGTCCAGTACAGACGATGCTCTTCCGCCAAATTCGGCCGGAATATCACCCTTATATAAGGTCACATCTTTCAATGCATCCGAATTGAACACCGAAAAAAATCCAAGCAAATGAGAGGCATTATACACCGGCGCTTCATCGAGCAAAATTAAATTTTGATCTACACCACCACCACGTACATAAAATCCACTTTGACCTTCACCAGCCGCCTTCACTCCAGGTGTCAGTTGCAATGTTTTAAGAATATCCTTTTCGCCAAATAATACCGGCACAGTTTCTATCGCCTTCGGATCGAGACGAATCACACCCATTTCGGTGCGAGTCACATTCTTATCTTCTTTCGACGCTTTAATCACCACATCCTTCATCGTTTTTTCAACAGTCTTCAATTGTATATTCTGCAAGGTATTGCGTTCGATTGTCACAGTCACTTCCTGTTTCTCATACCCAAGATATTGATACACAAACGTGTATGTGCCTTTGGGTAAGGTCAGCGAATAATAACCATACGAGTTAGAACGTGCGCCCAAAGCAGCATTATCCTTGACTTTCACCGAAGCGCCAATTAAATCCTCACCATTTTTGGCATCTTTGATACGACCGTTGATGGTAATTTTTTGGGCAAACAAAAAAGCAGGACTGCAAAAAAGAAAAAGCAGGGTGTATAGGAATGTTGATTTCATTAGACTAATTTAACGCCAAGCAAATGTATCTCAAACGGCATGATTGCACTCGTATTGTTTGATGAATGGCCATGTATCGCCGTAAAAGGTTTTTATAAGCCCAAGATAAAACTGATACCTATATTGCTTTGAAGCCAAGCGTTCGACTAAATAGGCAGCGAATGTCGCGCTATACGCTGCAATCCACGCTGCCACGCGAAGGCTTACTAACGCGTGGGATTTACGCTACTATCGCGGCTAGACTTCAGCGTTTCTGCGATTGCTCAGCAGCGATTACTTCAACAAGGTGTTCGATTGACAAACCCGTAGAACGAATAAAGGATGTTATAGTACTTTAATCAATCGTTCACCTTCTCGAACGTCTAACCAACCAAACGAAATACAATTCGCCTCAGGCAGATGATTGGCTTTCAGCAAGGCTTCAAACTCGTCGGCATGCGCTGCTTCCACTGCCACCAGCAATCCACCGCTTGTTTGCGGATCTGCGAGCACAAGCTTTTGTCGTTCGGTGAGTGCTTCTATCTTATGGCCGTAACTAGCCCAGTTGCGATTTGTTCCACCCGGCACACATTGCTGTTCGAGATATTCATCAATTTCATTCAGCGTCGGCACCTTCGAAAATTCAACGATCGCATTCACTTGACTTCCTTCACACATTTCAGAAAGATGACCCAATAAACCAAAACCAGTCACATCCGTCATCGCCGTGATATAAGACAAACCTCCGAATACTTCACCGAGCTTATTGAGTTTGCTCATCGACTCAGGCGCAATATGCTGATGCGCTGCTTGAAGGACACCTTTTTTTTGTGCTGTTGTTAATATACCAACGCCTAAGGCTTTTGTCAAATACAATCGATTACCTGCTTTCGCTGTTGAATTTTTTTTAAGGTTTTTGATGTCAACCAATCCGTTTACGGCTAACCCAAACACTGGCTCAGGGCAATCAATACTATGGCCACCTGCCAGCGTGATACCAGCTTCAGCGCATACAGCACGAGATCCTTCCAATACTTTTTGCGCCACTTCGGGTGCTAATTTATCTATAGGCCAACCTAAAATCGCAATAGCCAATACAGGTTTGCCTCCCATCGCATACACATCACTGATCGCATTCGCCGAAGCGATACGACCAAAATCGTAGGCATCATCGACAATCGGCATAAAAAAATCAGTGGTTGAAATCAGGGCCGTGCCGTTTCCTAAATCATACACCGCTGCATCATCACGGGTATCGTTACCCACAAGTAATTTAGCATCCGGCTGATGCACTATCGGACTATGCAATATCGTATCAAGGACTGCAGGTGCAATCTTACATCCGCATCCGGCACCATGGGAGTATTGGGTTAGTTTAATATCATTCATTTCGTGTAGTCGTATGATAAGTTTGTAGTTGATTGTTGTGATAACTCGGTTTGTATGGCAGGCAAAAACTGTGCGACGTCAATCCCGAATAACTGCGTGCAATGAGCCACAAGTATTTTCGCATTTTCTTGTGGGTCTAAGGTATTCAATGACAATGAATGTATGGTTGTCTTGTCGCGCTTTTCTTGGCTTCGCTGATAGGTTTTATCATAATAAACAAGCACTTGTCGTATAAAATCTTTCATTCGATTTTCATCAATGGCTTGCAGGCTAAGCTTTGTTTCATTTGGCCCTAATCGCTTGGTGATTTTCAGGACCGATTCCTTTAAAAATTCCTTGTCAAGCACACCATAATCATCGTTGAGAAAATCGACTCGTTCTTCTATAGGCAATTGCATATCGATGATTTGAGCCTTGCGCATTTGTTCAAAAATACCCCTTGGCACTTCGCGTCTTCCAATCACAATACTTTCATTTTCGAACCAAATTCTTTTTGTCGTATCTAGCTGACGTAGTTCATGTGCAAGCGTATTTTCAAACTGCTCTTGCGAGGGTTGATAGTCGTTTCCTTTTGATCCGAATGATGAACCTTGATGATGAGCAAGCCCCTCGAGATCAATGACTTGTTCGCCTAATTTTTTCATTTCAAGCAAGGTCGCTGTTTTAGCACAACCAGTCTTGCCGCTAAGTATAATTATCGGATAGCGTGTTTCAAATGTGTCCACACAATATCGACGATACGTTTTATATCCTCCTTTCAACACATAGACATCAAAGCCGTACATAGTGAGTGCCCACGCCATAGCGCCGCTGCGCATACCACCACGCCAACAATGTACAAACACTTTTTTGCGTTCATTTTGTGTGATTGCCAACAGACTCTCGACATCCCTGATATAATTAGCCCAACGACCTCCAATTAATTCAAACCCAAGTAATATGGCAGGTTGCCGGCCTTGTTGTTTATAGCATGTGCCCACTAGCACACGCTCATCATTGGTAAAAAGAGGAAGATTAGTGGCGCCGATAATGTGACCTTGCTCAAACTCGGCCGGTGTACGCACGTCAATGACCAATGCATCTTTCGAAGCGTGTATAAAATCAGGAAGTGATAATGTAGTGATCATGGACCAAATATAAGAAGCAGATGTGAGATGCTATGTTTCGTGTTGAATGAATGGCGGAATAAGTTCAGGATAACGATTTCGGTTTAAACACCTTCATCTCTTCCTCCAACTCTAGATAAGGATATTCATCTATTAATAGTTTACAAAGTTCGAAATGTTCGTGCAAGAATTTTTGATGCGCAAGACTTCGTGTATCCTTTGAAATATGATGCATCGCTTTATAAAGCTGCTCCATTTTTTTCATCATTGGCAGACAGCCCGGATCGATGCAATGTTCAATAAATTTCTCCCACACAAATGCGGTGGCCTGATAATTTGGATGCACCATATCGAGGTCGTAAAAACGATAGTCGCGCAGTACATCAATCACCAATTCATACGCAGGAAAATAATACACATTTTGCAATGAATGTATGGCTTCAAGTAATCGGGCTTTACTGCGGTTGTTTTCAATGACACCATCCCGACTGTGACGCACAGGACTTACAGTAAAAACAAGCTTGATATTGGGATTGAATTGCTTCAACTGATGTTGCATCGCTTCGAGTTCGTTTCGAATGAGTTCAATATCCAATAAGGTCTTTTCGAACCATTGAGCGGGTGCCCGATGATTATTGCTCACAAATGTATCTAACTCGATATGCCTGTATGCAAAAGCCGAACCCAAGGTAATGAACACATAATCGGCCTGCTGGAGAAAATGATGTTGATCGGCAATGACATCATTGATTTTTTTAAGGGCCACCACTTTATTCATATCCGAAAAATCGGAATGATGATACCAACTATGCCAATATTCATGTAAATAAAACAGATCATCTTCGTTGTATACTTTTTTTTCAATGATGTCTGACAGTGATTTACATACACTCAATGGATTGAAAATAATACCATGCGAATTCTGTGCTGTTTGAAATTTCGCCCTGCTTAAAAACCGTGTCATATGCTCGGTAAAACAGGAACCTAACAGCACTATCTTAGACTGATGATGAATGCGTGGTTCAAGAAAAGGAATTGTTATATCGAGTTGAAAATTCATACGTTATGGACAAAGATAGATGCAGAAACTGGGAATTGAAACCTTCCTGAATTTTCAACCACTGAATTTAGATACCGCCATCTTCAACACTGGCTTTATCACCACGAAGGCGTCTAAAACTTTTTCGCGCTTCATTGACAAACGTCGAACCTGGATATTTGACAACAAGCTGCTCATAAAGGCGCTTGGCTTCGTCTACGTTCTTAAAGAATGTCTCGTTAATCAGCGCCAAATTAAACAAGGCATCGTCAGCCAATACGTCATCGCCATAGGTTGTTACGATTTTCTGATAGAGCATCGCGGCTTCATTGTAATCTTGACGCTTCTCGGCAATATGCGCCCTAACCATCAGAATATTATCCATCAGCGGATGTTTAGGGAAGTCGGTAGCGATCGTATCAAGCGTAGAAAGGGCATCATCATCCTTGTTTTGAAACTCAAGAAAATCGGCTTTAGCAAACATCATCAACGGTGTCACATTGCTATCAGCCGGTGGATTATTTTCTGTAATCAGCACAGATAAGTTCAATGCATCATTGGCAATCAATTCTGACGTAGATGCCTTCAATACATCCAATTGTCCTTGCGCCCATTCAAAATCGCCAGTAAAATACGACAACTTCGCATTTCTAAATCGGGCTTCTTCACCAAGCATATCTTGTTTAAATTCTTTATCAACTTGCGAAAAAAGCAAGGTGGCGTCCCACATATTATTTCGCACCAATTCATAGTCGCCCATTTCAAGTTTGCATCGGCCTTTAAATGCCTGTTGCACATTATTGGCTTTCACTACATTGCTGAGCAACTCAATAGCCTTATCAATATCGTGTGCATAGCGAGCTTCCAATTCGGCATATTCGCGTAGCGTTTCCTTTTGCATAAATTGAGGAAACTCATCAAGAAACAAGGCATATTCAATACCTAAGGCGTTTACTTCTTCCTTTGTATACATTGGATTGCGCTGCAACTGTTCCTTCATACAACTCAACTTCTCACTGCGTGCAATCTGATAATAGGGTTGTTCTTTCCCCAAGGCCGCCACCGCATTGTAGGCTGATATGGCAGCCTGATATTGAAATTCCCTGAAACACACACGGGCAAACCCTATCATTCGTCTGCCGCCTTCATTGAGTTTTAAATCAATGGCTTTGATTTGTTCGAATGCCTTATCATACTCTTTTAATTGAATAAACATCCAAGCCATCAAATCGGGATATGCTTCAATATCAGGTTGCTTTTCGATTCGCTTCTGCACCTTTTGCTGCAAGCCTTTCAGCTTGTCAGGTTTATTCATAATGCGCTGCAACGTGGCCTTGATTTCTTCAGATTTTTCAGGACGGGAAACATAAAAATCAAGCAGACTTTCTGTGGCCTTTTCGATATCTCCTTTTTTGTTGTACAACAACGCCAGCTCTTCTGCGTAGAGATACGGATTTTCTTTCTGATAACTCTTGCCCTTTTCAAAGACGGCTATTGCATTATCAGACAATCCATCTTTTTCAAATAGATTGGCGGTTGCCCTGATTTCCTCATCATTATTATTCGTGCGGTCTATGATTTTAATCGTCAGTTTATCGGCTTTCTTATCTTCTCCTGTGCCTCGATAGATTTTCACAAGCTGAAAATTATACCGAGCATCCGCTGCGTTAGACTTCAATAATTGTTTCACCACCTTCTCGGCGGTCTTATACTCCTTCAACCCCATAAGGCTTTCTAGATACGCTTTCTGAAGTTCTTGGTCCTTAGGTGAATAATCAAGCAATTGCTTATAGGTGGCTGCCGCTTTTTCAAAATTGCCTGCCAACAGATACTGTTTAGCCACGTTCACAAGTTGTTCTTGGCCGATAGCGTTTCCTGCAAGGAGCACGAACCCCAATATGTAGAGTATTTTTTTCAAGGAGACAAATATCCGAAATAAATCAGTTTGCCCGCAAAAAATATGTTAGAGTAGACCTAAATTTTATTCGCACATTGTTTACTCCTCGAACAATAGACACGTTTTAATCTATCTACTATTTTTCCGACGCATGTTGTCTGAAGCATCGATTTATCAATACATTGAAGAAAAAGGTTCAATTAACTTTTTATTAGATTGATGTTTGGGAATGTGAAGGTATCTTCGTCAACATCGCTGATTTATCCGCAATAGTTGTTGCAGATAAAAAAAGGATGCTGTATATTAGACCATTACTTCTGATTGCAGATGAACGATTGTGAGGGTAAAAATTAATTATGTATGGGAAAGTTAAAAAAGGCAGATAAGTTCGACTTAAAAAAAGCATTACAAGAACATTTT
>CAIRSV010000044.1 GCA_903881265.1 uncultured Bacteroidota bacterium | reverse complement strand
GCTATATGCATATGAATGACATATCTCATTCATATAATTGATGTTGATGTATTACAGCGAGCAAATAGTTTCTGAATTATTTCTATAATTTGTATTACCTGTCTATCTTCAAAGTATTATTTTTTTAATTTTTAGTATTTTAGAAATACGAATAATTATATGAAACGCTTTTTTACAGTACTTTTTGGCTTCATTCCGTCATTCCTCATTGCAACCCCTGTCATGACTGATGTATTGGTTATAGGCGGAGGCACATCAGGAATTTCTGCAGGTATCCAATCTGCTCAGATGGGTGTAAATACATTGATTATAGAAGAATCTCCATGGCTTGGAGGCATGATCAGCGCTGCAGGGGTGTCTGCATTTGATGGCAATCATTTGATCCCATCAGGTATATGGCGTTCATTCAGAGATAATTTATACCAGCACTATGGCGGAGCTAAACAAGTTTCAACAGGATGGGTAAGCAATACGTTGTTTGAGCCACATGTGGCTGATAGTATATTAAAACAAATGGCTTCAGCTGAACAATTTCTTAAAATAATATATAATTCACGGTTTGTAAATGTTTTAAAGAGAGGCAATCAAGTTGTAGGTGCTGTTTTTATCAATTTGAAAACCCAAGAACGATTTAAAGTCCTGGCAAAAGTTGTCATTGATGCAACTGAATTGGGCGATGTCCTTGCAAGTGCAGGCTTGTCATACGATATTGGTCTAGAGTCTAATGCACTAACCAATGAAAATGTTGGGGTTAACACTTCGAATGATATTGTTCAAGACCTCACTTATGTTGCTGTGTTGAAAGATTATGGGCAATCAAAAGATTGCACCATTGTTCGACCTGTAAATTATGATCCTGCTGAATTTGATGCTTCATGTAGCGATTATTACCATGATAAAATCCGCGTGGCTCCAACTGTGGATGCCAAGACCATGTTGAATTATGGAAGACTGCCAAACAACAAATACATGATCAATTGGCCTAGATATGGTAATGATTATTATGCGAATATCATTAATATGAGTCATGAGCAAAGGAATATAGTCTTGGATGAGGCAAAGCAACAAACGCTCCGTTTTGTTTATTTTATTCAGCATGAATTGGGATTTAAACACTTGGGATTAGCCGATGATGAATTCCCAACAGGTGATCGACTTTCACTTATTCCGTATCACCGTGAGTCTAGGCGTGTAAAAGGTATCGTGCGCTATAACATGCGCTATCTTGCTGATCCTTTTGCGTATGGTAATCCTCTTTACCGCACCGGCATTGCCGTAGGAGATTATCCTGTGGATCACCATCATAAAAAAAATCTTGCTGCACCACAACACCTGGATTTTTATCCCATTCCATCTTTTAATATCCCATTGGGCACGTTGATTCCAACAGTGGGGGAGGGATTGCTAGTGGCAGAAAAAAGTATCAGCGTGAGCAATGTGATCAATGGGGCTACCAGGTTGCAGCCAGTGGTGATGCTTATAGGACAGGCAGCGGGCGTGTTGGCAGCAATGTCTGTACAACAGCAAAAAAAATTGCGTGATGTTTCAGTACGCGAAGTACAAAATTGTTTGTTGAAAGCGGATGCAATGATTATGCCCTATATAGATGCCACACCTGATTCATTACATTTTTATTCAATACAGCGAATTGGGGCAACGGGAATTCTACGGGGTAAAGGGATACCATATAAGTGGGCAAACCAAACCTGGTTTTATCCAAATGACTATGTTAACATAAATGGATTAAAAAAAGATTCGAAGGAAATGCTTGCAAGCATTGATTTTCAGCGTCAATATCTATCTATTGCTGATGCCCGTGAATTGATATACAAAACGCTGTTGAATAAAAAAAGAAAATCGATGGGTGACGAAGAGCTGAAAAGTTTCGAGCTATTCAACAAAACATTTAATCAGATC
>CAIRSV010000043.1 GCA_903881265.1 uncultured Bacteroidota bacterium | reverse complement strand
TGGGACTATGCAGCCTTATGTGATACCTTCAAAGTGGGGATTCAAAAAATTAGAGATACGCATATCCCGGCTGTGTTTCATGTGCAAGAAATTACACAACCTCAAGGTCATTCTACATCGGGCTCACATGAACGATATAAAAGTAAGGATCGATTGGACTGGGAAAAAGACATGGATTGTCTCAAAAAAATGAAGGAATTTATTTTAGAGAATGCCATATCCAGCGAAGACGATTTGCAGAAGCTTGAAGAGGAAGCCAAGCAATTGGTGCTTAATTCAAAAAAGTCATCGTGGGAAAAATTTATTGACCCGATTAAAGAACAAGTGCAACAAGCGACAACACGTTGTAACAATATTATTTTTGAAGGAAATTCGAATGGAGAAGGTATTGCGTCGCTTGTAAAGGAATTGAATAGTATCAAAGAGCCACTTCGTCGTGATGTGATGAAAGTGCTTGCGAAAGTGATTCACCTGGCCGGAAGCTCTGCAGCAGTGCAGCCAGTGCAACAATTGTATGATCAACTACGTGAAGATGCAAATGAAAAATATAGTTCTGTTTTACACTCTGTATCTGATCAACGTGTCAGCAATATTGCTGAGGTAAAGCCAGCCTATGATGGTGATGAAATATACCTCAATGGCTTTGAAATTCTAAATAAATTCTTCGATCAAACACTTGCCAATAACCCAAAAGTGTTTGCCTTTGGCGAAGATGTTGGTAATATAGGCGATGTCAATCAAGGCTTTGCAGGCTTGCAAGAGAAGCATGGCAAATGGCGTGTGTTTGATGCCGGTATCCGAGAAGCCACGATTATGGGACAAGGTATTGGTATGGCTCTCCGCGGACTCAGACCCATTGCCGAAATTCAATACCTCGATTATTTACTTTACGGCCTGCAGACCTTAAGCGATGATGTGGCTACCTTGCAATGGCGTACTAAAGGGGGACAAAAATGTCCGCTGATTGTGCGCACCCGTGGCCACCGTTTAGAAGGCGTATGGCATAGCGGTTCACCTATGGGCATGATGATAAATGCATTGCGCGGTATCAATATTTGTGTTCCCCGAAATATGGTGCAAGCCGCCGGTATGTATAATACCTTATTGCAAGCCGACGAACCAGCGATAGTGGTTGAATGCCTAAACGGGTATCGACTGAAAGAAAAAATGCCGTCTAACCTCAGCACGATGACCATTCCATTAGGTGTGCCTGATATTGTTGAAGTCGGCGATGAAGTGACTATCGTATCATATGGTTCAACAATCAGAATTATCCAAGATGCAATGAAAGAATACCTGACACCCGCTGGTATTAGCTGCGAACTGATTGATGTGCAAACCTTGCTGCCTTTTGATATCAATCACAAGATCCTTGATTCATTGAAGAAGACAAGCCGTATCATTTTTATTGACGAAGATGTTCCCGGTGGCGCAGCAGCGTACATGTATCAGCAGGTAATTGAAAAACAAGGTGGATATCAATGGTTAGATATTGCTCCAAGAACACTCACAGCCCATGCCCACCGACCTGCCTATGGTAGCGACGGGGATTACTTTTCAAAACCAAATGCCGAAGATATCGCACAGGCCATTATGGATATGATGAGAGAATAACGATGGTTGGCGGGCTGCCGTCCAAAGCGCCGGCACCGGGCTATTCGCTCCAATCCACGCTGTATGCGTGGGATTTTCGCTACTATCCCTGCCCGTGTTTCTCCGAATAAAATTGATGACTCACAATACGTTATTATGAAATTGATTAAAAGAACAGGTTTGTTGTTGTTGTTCATATGCTTGTCTTTGCTAGCTTGCAAGAAGCCTGATAACGAAAAAATTATTGGTCGTTGGCAAAACGATCGCGATTGGTTTGACTACAAAAATGATAATACATATAGCTCAGGAAAGGATGATATTAAAATGGTGGATCAATTCAAGTACACACTCGATCCTAATCGACATGAATTGAATATGTATACCGACCAATCCAATACCACGTATTACCTGATTTATGAATTTAAAGGCGATGATACCTTGGCTGTGCGAAATGCAATGAGTGCGGTCAAGACCATGATTTATTTTACACGCGTAACAGCAAAGAAGAACGATTAACAGCAGCAGCTAAGTAGCATGATTCGAATACAGGAAGATACATACAGACATAAAGGGCTCCGCGCCAAATTGATCGAAGAGATTAAAGGAAAAGGCATTTCAGATGATCAAGTACTGAAGGCGATGGATGCTATTCCTCGTCATTTTTTTCTCGATCCTGCGTTTGATAACATTGCGTACGAAGACCGCGCGTTTCCAATTGGAGAAGGACAAACTATTTCACATCCCTATACTGTGGCTTATCAAACGCAATTATTGCAAGTCAACAAGCTTGAAAAGGTGCTTGAAATTGGTACAGGAAGCGTTTATCAGGCTTCGGTATTGGCCGAGATGGGCGCACAAGTGTTTACTATTGAGCGGCAACGTAAACTCTTTGATCATAATAAATTACATTACCCGTTTACATCGAAATACAGAAATATCAAATTCTTCTATGGTGATGGATTTGCTGGCTTGCCAACCTTTGCGCCCTTCGATAAGATTTTGATTACAGCCGCAGCGCCACATATACCAGAAAAACTGCTAGAACAACTCAAGCCAGGAGGTATTATGGTACTGCCACTTGATGAAGAGGATGTGCAAACAATGACAAGGATTACCAAACTCAGTGACGGAAGTTTTCATACTGAATCATTTCACGCGTTCAGTTTTGTGCCAATGTTGAAAGGAAAATCAGGGTAGGTATTGAATCGACGGACTAGCTGAGTTAGCGTTTGAATTTTCCTTTGCGCATAGGTGGTCGTTTGGTTCTGGCTTTCGGATCATAGATTGGTCCTTCTCCAAGATAGCTGGGTAAAGGGCGTTTTTCCACTTCCTTTTCCATCAGCTCTTCTATCTTATGAAACTTAAACTGATCATATTCATTGATAAATGTGATGGCCTCGCCTTTTGTACTAGCACGTGCCGTACGTCCAATACGATGGATATAATCTTCGGCATCATTGGGCAAATCATAATTGATGACCAATCCAATATCTTCGATGTCAATCCCACGCGATAAGATATCTGTTGCCACCAGTATCTGCGTTTGCTTACTTCTAAACCCACGTAATACCTCTTCGCGCTCATCTTGTTCTAAGTCTGAATGAATGGATTTGGCTTTCAGTCCAGCTTGTTGTAATTCCTTATGCAACACCTTCACCTTCTGTTTAGTGGAAGAGAAAATCAGGACACTTGCATATTCTTTTTCTTTTAAGATGAATTTAATTAAGCCGTTTTTCTGTGCGTCATACACGAGATATGCAGCTTGCGTAACGCCGGCAGCTGGTTTTGAGATGGCGATACTAATTTGTTCAGGCTCATGCAGCAATCGTTGTGCTAGTGAACGGATTGAAGGTGGCATCGTAGCCGAGAACATCAATGATTGTCGTTTTTTTGGAAGGTAATTGGCAATCTTGGTGATATCATCAACAAAGCCCATATCTAACATTTTGTCTGCTTCATCAAGGATGAAATGTTGTACGTTGTCGAATTTGACATAGCCCATATTTAGATGCGACATCAATCGGCCGGGTGTAGCAATAATAATATTAGCGCCTTGAGTGAGTGCGCGTTTTTCATTTTCAAACGACATGCCATCGCCACCGCCATAAATAGCGAGTGAACTAGCGCCGGTAAAATAGGAGAGCCCTTGCACAGCCTGATCAATTTGTAGGGCCAACTCACGTGTTGGCACAATAATGAGGGTATTGGTGGTTGCTGTATGTTCCATGGCTATCTTATGCAAGATTGGCAATAAGAAAGCGGCTGTTTTGCCAGTCCCTGTCTGGGCCACAGCTATCAGGTCTTTATGGTCGAGTATGATTGGGATGGCTTGCGCCTGTATGGGGGTCGGTGTTTCAAAACGCATGGCATCAAGACCTTCCTGCAAGCCGGGTTCAAAATTAAAGTCAGAGAATTTCAACTAGTGTATAATTTAATTGGGTGCAAATGTATCGTTTTCTATCGAGATGAAGCGGGGAACTTGGTTTGACTCTAATGTCTGCTGCATGCTGCGATTTGATGCATGAGTGTATTGGCAGTTTTCGCCGGGCGGTTTGTCTGCTGCATGCTTGATTGTTTCTCAAATTGGTATAATTTCTATGATAGCAATTGGATGAATACATAAATGTGCATAACTATTTGAATGGCAGGTTTAGCGATGTAGACGCTACATTCTCATTATAAATCTAGGCATTTAAAAGAGCTTAAATTGTGGTGTAGTTTGTTGGCAATGAATCATTATTCATGCATGGATACTGAAAGAAAAATGTGATGTGCACTAAATTGATAATGTGTATTTGAATGGTTTTTAGGAAAGGATAATCTCGTATGATATTTTTTGTGCAGAAAACGATGAAAAGTAAATGGTTGATTCATCCTGAATGCACTCATTAATTGCCTTCGTAAATGAATAAAAAAAGGCCGTTTTGTTCCTTGAAAAAATACGTACTGATGGCCAACATATTTTTCACTTGTATTGAAAATGGGATTGAACATTTAATTTAATGTGAGCTATCAATGCATACGATGCAAATATTATTCAGATTTAATTAATTTCGCACTTCCAAAAAAAAAGAAGTATGCGAAGTGTTACAAGAAATTTGTTCCAAAATGTGTGTAGAGCCTCTGAATTCATGAGAATTAGCTGTTTGCTGTTGATGATGTTCATTGCTGTCAAAACCTATTCTCAAACCATCATTTGTGCTGGTGGGCAACATACACTAGCTATAAAAACAGACAGTACACTTTGGGGCTGGGGTGCGAATACAAGCGGACAGTTGGGATTAGGCTCGATCTATGATCAGCAGAGCAGTCCATTTAAAATAGGTACAGATCATTGGTTGCAAATTGCTGCAGGTGCTGAACACAGTTTGGCTATTAAATCTGACAGCACCTTGTGGTCTTGGGGAGCCAATTCAAATGGGCAACTCGGTGATGGCAGTGGAACGGATCAAAATGCGCCAGTTCAAATTGGTTCATCAAAATGGAAGGAAATTTCAGTGGGAGATTATCATTGTTTGGGTATAAAAGCAGATGGCACCTTGTGGACGTGGGGGCAAAACTCATTTGGTCAATTAGGTATTGGTAATACCATATCGCAAAGTAGTCCTGTACAAGTTGGTGCTGGTACCAATTGGGTGAAAATTGCCGCTGGTAGCGGGCATAGTATCGCTATCAAGAGTGATGGTACACTTTGGACCTTTGGACGAAATAATTTTGGACAAATTGGAGACGGTAGTCAAACCACAAGAACAAGTCCTGTTAAAATTGGTACAGCTACTTGGGTGGCAATTGCAGGAGGCCAATACCATACACTCGCTATCAAAACAGACGGAACACTATGGTCCTGGGGAAGCAATGATAATGGTCAACTTGGTGATGGAACAAGCTCAACAAGAAAAAGTCCAGTGAAAATTGGTACCGCAGCCAACTGGAATTCAGTATCAGCAGGTGAATCACATAGTCACGCCTTGAAATCAAATGGTACACTTTGGGCTTGGGGCCGAAATAGTAATGGGGAACTTGGAGATGGCACAAGCAATAACGTTTCTTCACCGTCGCAGATTGGTGCGTACACTGATTGGGTAAGTATCAAATCGGGCTTCCAATTTAGTACAGGTATTCGTTCGAGTGCCAATATATTTTGTAGCACGGGTGATAATAGCATGGGGCAATTAGGTCATGGGACGAATATTAGCTCAACGACATATGATTGCGACTCTATTATGTTTCAATGTGTGTTGTCTACATTGCCGATTACACCTGTTTGTGGCGATTCGACTGCCGACTTGACTGCAGGTATCAGTAGTGAAGTGGGTGCGTATACCTTTTCTTTTTATACAGATTCGGCACTAACGTCTCCTGCAGTGAATCCTGTTTCTGTTGCAGGAATGTATTATGTCAAAGCGACAACCGCGTATGGTTGTGATTTACGTGATAGCATTCTAGTTAATACCTTTAGCGCTAATCCATCCGCACCGTCAGGCAGCAACGGCACCGCGTGTGGAAACTTAATCTCTATCAGTCTATCTGCCACCGCAGGCGCTGGCGAAACAGTTGATTGGTATTCTGAACCAACAGAAGGTTTATTGCTTTTAAGTGGTTCGACTAGTTTCAGCACTCCTAACATTTCTGCTACAAAAACGTATTATGCCGAAGCAAGAAATTCATCAAGTGGATGTATCTCATCATCAAGGACAGCCGTAACGGCATTTGTGAATGTATTGACTACCACGCCTACAATTTCTTCGTATGTGAGTTCTGGTATCAGTAGCCCAAAATACATTGCCTTTGATGCAGCTGGTAATTTATATTTGTCAAGCACATCGGCTAATAGCATTGAAAAAGTAGATCTAGCTGGTGTGGTATCGACGTTTGTCAATACGGGTCTTAGTTCGCCTGCTGGTCTGGCATTCGATGCATCTGGCAATTTATATGTTGCCAATACAGGAAATAATACCATCAAAAAAATTACTAGTGGGGGATCTGTCTCTACGTTTGTAAGCACAGGATTAAGTTCACCTGCCGGGTTGGCATTTGATACCACCGGTAATTTGTACGTGGCCAATACAGGTTCGAATACCATAAAGAAAGTGACGAGTGGTGGTAGCATTTCGACCTTTGTTTCATCGGGACTTACCTCGCCATCCGGCTTGGCGTTCGATATCGAAGGAAACTTATACGCTGCGAATACTTCTGTGGGTACGATTAGTAAAATTAATAAGTTTGGAACCGTCACAACCTTTGTAAGTGCAGGATTAAGTTCACCTATTGGTCTCGCTATTGATGCCACAGGTTATCTCTATACAGCGAATAGCGGGATAAATACGATGTCTAAAATTGATCCTTTAGGAGTGGTATCCGTTTTTGTTAACACAGGAATGAGTTCACCGAATGGAATTTCGATTGATGGCGATGGAAATTTATTTATTGCCAATAATGGAGATCAAACAATCAGTAAGATTACGTTGGCACCGCCGACTATTACCTCGTTTGCCCCCGTCAATAGGCCTTCAGGTGATACGGTTACTATTTATGGTCGTAATTTTCAGGGCACGAGCGCTGTATCGTTTGGAGCGACTGCAGCCGCATCGTTTTCCGTTGTGAATGATACAACTATTAAAGCCGTTGTAGGTAGCGGTGCGAGTGGTAAGGTGATCGTAACCAATGCGGTTTGTTCAGATTCGTTGGCAGGTTTCACATATTGTGTTAGACCTTCATCACCATTGTCGGCTGATACAACGATATGTCACGGACTGACAGCCAACTTATCCGCAACAGGTGTTGGCACGCTTGGTTGGTATACTTTAGCAAGTGGTGGCACTTATCTAGGAGGTGGTAGCACGCTACATACTTCAGCGTTATCGTCAACAACCATTTTTTATGTGCAGGATAGCACCTGTGCGGCAAGTGCGTCTCGTACTGCAGTGACTGTAACCGTTAGTCCATTATCTGTTGCAGGAAGTATACTTGGTGCAACCACTGTGTGCAGCGGCACGAATAGCACACTACTAACGTTGTCGGGAAGCACAGGCTCTATTCAATGGCAATCATCATCAGACAATATATCATTTACGAATATCGGTAGTGCGACAACGTCAACGTATAGCGCGACTAATTTGACAGCAATAACCTATTATCGAGTGATTGTCACGAGTGGTGTGTGTGCAGCGGATACAAGTGCAAGTAGTACGATGGCTGTGAGTCCTGTATCTGTTGCAGGCAGCATTAGTGGTGCAAGTACAGTTTGCAGTGGCACCAATAGTACACTTTTAACCTTAAGCGGAAACACAGGCACCATCCAATGGCAATCATCATCAGACAATAGTGTCTTTACTAATATCGGCAGTGCAACTAATTCGACCTATACAGCAAGTAACTTAACAACGACTACATATTATCGTGCAATAATCACAAGTGGTGTTTGTGCATCTGATACAACAACAAGTGTCACAGTTACTGTTAGTCCTGCTACTGTGTTAGGCACAATTACTGGCGCGACAACGGTTTGTTCAGGTACTAATGCAACGACCTTAACGTTGGGAGGAAGTACAGGATCTATTCAATGGCAATCATCCTCAGACAATATCTCCTTTACAACTATCGGTAGTGCGACAACGTCAACCTATAGCGCGACTAATTTGACAGCAACAACCTATTATCGAGTGATTGTAACGAGTGGTGTGTGTGCAGCTGATACAAGTTCAAGTAGCACGATGGCAATAAGTCCTGTATCTGTTGCAGGTAGTATCAGTGGTGCAAGTACAGTTTGCA